>JADMIN010000395.1 GCA_015478575.1 Ktedonobacterales bacterium
GACCCCCACCGCGTCCTCGTCCGCCACGGCGCCGCCGCGTGCCACCTCCAGTGCCGTGGCCACGACGCTGACGCCCAACACCGGAGCCACTCCCACGGACGATGGAACGCCCTTCCCAGTGGGTGGCGGTGATGGTGGCAGCTCGCCGCTCCTCATCGTCCTCGCGCTCGTGCTGGTGGTTGGCGGCGGGAGCGCGGCGCTGGCAATCGGGCAGCGTGGCCGCGCCAGGCGCGCATCACTCCAGGGGAACGTTGGCGCCGCACACGGGCTGGAGCCACCTGAGCGACCGAGCGAAATGCCCGATCAGCCATAGGATGCGAGCACGCGCCGGAGCGCCCCCGCCCGTGTCGGGAGACGTTTCCGGCGCGCTCACAAGGCCTTTCCCCGTTCCGCCCTCCTAGTCGGCACCGTCCTTGCTAGGGAGAGTACACTAGATTAGATTGGGAGCGACGGCGCGTCCGAGCACGCACCATTGGCGCCTCATATCCGCCGCGTCGCCAGCGTGGGAGCGGCGCCGCTGAGGCGCCACACCGCTGAGGCGCCACACCGCCGCGCTACTGAAAGAGGAGCTATTCCATGACGCTCATTCTGCATCTCGCCAAAGCCGCGTTCCGGGCCTTCTTCCGCATCATCTTGACCGCCCTCGCCTCTGCCGCCGTCGCGGGCGGCGCCACGCTTCTAGTTGCCTATCAAACCAGCCGCGTATGGCCGCCCAAGACCCTGACCGAAGTCGCGGCGGGCGCCATCGCCATCCTCGCGGCCTATGCGGGTGCGCTCACCGTGCTGATCAAGGAAGCCATTAAGGGTGTCGCCACGGTGGAGCAAGGCGTCACCAAAGGCGTGGAAGAGGAAGTAGATAAGGTCAAGCGCTGAGGCGTGAAGCCGGCCTAGGGCAGGGTACACCCGCTCAAGGTCGGCCACCCGCCGCGCGGCGGGTGGCCCCTCAGGGGCGCATCCGCCCTGGACGCGACCCCTCGCCACTCCTCGCGTCGGAGCGCGGAAACCGCGGCTCTTCCTCGCCGGTCGCTGGAGTGCCTGAGACCGCACCCGCGTAGCTCCCCTGGTAGGCCTCTGGCACGAGCGCGGCGATGCGCCGTGCCATATCCTCGGCGACCCAGAAGTAGGTCGCCTTCGTTGCCAGGCCGGGTGGCGGCGCTGGATGGTACGGCTCGCCGAAGACGACGCGCACGCGCGGGCGATGCCAGGGACGCCAGCCGCGAGCGAGACTCCAGACTTTCTCCGTGCCGGAGAGGCCAACCGGCAGCACGGCGGCACCCGTGCGCAGCGCCAGCAGCGCCGCCCCCGACTTCACGGGAATCATCGCCGCTGGGTCGGGTGGATCCATATAGGTCCCTTCGGGGAAGACCAGCACACACTCACCAGCGGCGAGCAGACCGCAGACCCGGCGGATCGCCTCGCGGTCAGATTCGCCGCGGCGGATAGGTACCGCCCGCGCCAACCGCACCAGCCAGCCAATAACCGGCCACGTGAAAATCTCCGCTTTGGGCGTAAAGCGCACCTCGCGCGGCAGCCGCGCGCTGATCACCACGGGGTCCAGCATGCCGAGATGGTTGCTCACCAGCAGCAGCGGGCCTTCGCGTGGCACACGTTCCCAGCCCGATACCCGCAGCCTCGCCTGGCACGCCAGGAGACCTCGCGCTAATCCGCGCATGACGCGGTACGACAGACGCATACGGCTCTGTTCTCCCCTCGATTCTTGGCTCTCGACGCTCGGCCGCATACCAGCGGTGCCGCTCCAGCCGTCCGCTGGGTATCTGGCAGCCATTGTACTCCTCCCCGCGCGGGCCGCATAGTCGCCAGCGGCAGCAGCGCGGCGCCCCATGCCGCGGCCGCGGCGGCCAGCGGCGTTATGCGCTGAAGTGCGGCATGGAGGCAATGGCCCGCTCTATGCGACCTCTCAGGCCCAGGCACGTGTGCGCGCATGCGTCTGAACCGAGACGCGAAATAGAGCGCGCCACGTCCGGCAAGCAGCATCCGCTGATGAATGTGTACAATAGAGAGAGAGCGAACAGACCTAGCGAGCTGTTCGATAGAGCGGCGCACGGCAAGACGGGCGCGGCAAGACGGGCGCGGGAGGCACCCCTATGGCGATGAATCGATTGCAAGAAGTCTACAAGCTTGGCCAGAGCATCTGGTACGACAATATTCGACGCGGGCTGATCGAGTCAGGCGAGCTCCAGCGGCTGATTGATGAGGACGCGGTGGTTGGCATCACCTCGAACCCCACCATTTTTGAGAAGGCCATTGATGGGGGCATGGACTACGACGACCAACTGCGTGAGTTGGTGAGCCAAGGCGTGACGGACCCCGGCCAGGTCTTCGAGGCGCTCGCCATCCGTGATATCCAGATGGCGGCTGATGTGCTGCGCCCCATCTATGATCGCACGTCAGGGGGCGATGGCTTCATTAGCCTGGAGGTCTCGCCCGCCGCCGCCAACGACACCAAGCGGACCATCGCCGAGGCACGCCACCTGAACCAGCGGGCCGACCGCCCGAACGTCATGATCAAGATTCCCGCGACCGCCGAGGGTATTCCCGCCATCGAGCAGATGATCTATGAGGGCGTAAATATCAACATCACCCTCATCTTCTCGCTTGACATCTACGCCCAAGTCACCGAAGCGTATATCAAGGGGCTGGAGAATCGCTTGAAGGAAGGGCTACCGATCACTGGCATCCACTCGGTCGCCAGTTTCTTCGTCAGTCGCGTCGATTCGCTGGTGGATAAGCTCCTTGAGACACAGATCGCCGCGACGAGCGATACCCAGCGCCAGCAAGAGTTGCGCGCGCTGCGAGGCAAAGCGGCCATCGCCAACGCGCGCATGGCCTACCAGAAATACAAAGAGATCTTCCACGGGCCGCGTTTCGCGCCTCTCCTCGCCCAGGGCGCGACGATGCAGCGCTGCCTCTGGGCCAGCACCAGCACCAAGAATCCCGCCTACCGCGATGTGCTGTACATGGAGGCGCTGATCGGTCCGGAGACGGTGGATACCGTGCCGCCCCAGACCATCGTCGCGTTCCAGGACCACGGTGTTGTCAGCGTCACAATCGAGGATGACATTCCCGGTCAGATCGAAGCCCTACGCCAGTTAGGCGAGGCGGGCATCTCGATGGATGAGGTGACCAAGCAACTCGAAATCGAAGGCGTGAAGAGTTTCACCGATTCCTTCAACAAACTGATCGAGAGCACCGCGGAGAAGACCGCGCGCCTGAAGTCAGCCAGCGATGGCACCGCCGCGACGGCGAAGCCCGCCGCGACCGCCTCCAGTCTGGTCGAGCGGCGGCGCGCCAGTCTGGGGGGCCTGGGGGGCGCGGTGGAGACCGCGCTCGCCCGTGCTGACGCCGAACACTATGAGCAGCGGATCTGGAAGAAAGACCCGGCACTGTGGAAGCCCAATGCCACTGACCAGCGCGAGATCGTTGACCGCCTGGGCTGGCTCACGGTGATGGAGCAGATGGCCGACGCGCTGGTGCGGCTGCGCTCGGGACCGCGGGTGAACGGGACCACGCAAT
>JADMIN010000396.1 GCA_015478575.1 Ktedonobacterales bacterium
CCGATCATAGACGATCTCGCGGATGCCCGCCTGCACGGATTCTTTCAGGCAGCCAAAGCAGGGGCGGCAGGTCACGTAGAGGCTCGCGCCATCGGTCGCCGTGCCCTGGCGGGCGGCGAGCGCGATGGCGTTCTCCTCCGCGTGGACACAGAGGCACCAATCCAGCCCCGCCTGCGATGGCGTATCAGAGGCGCAGCGGGGGCAGCCGCCCTCATCGCAGTTCTTTACGCCAAAGGGGGTGCCATTGTAGCCCGTGCTCACAATGCGCTTGTTGACGACGATCAGCGCGCCCACTTGGCGGCGCGAGCAATTCGAGCGGCTGGAGACCACCCAGGCGATATTGGTGTAATAGTCATCCCACGACGGGCGCTCAGCCATCGCACTCCCCCTCTCGCTCGATCGTGTCCTCTATCGCTGGCGCTCGTCATGGCGCGCTGTCTCATGTGGCTATCGCGTGCGGCACCCATACCCTGGCATGGTACCATACGGCGTAGACGACGTGCGGCCCATCAGAGCGTTGGTCCTGCTTCTCATGGGCCGCCGAGAGAGCACGCAGATGAGGAGTTCACCATGCGCATCATCCAGGAACCTGAGATTTACATCGTTGGCCGCCAACAACTCGACGCCGCCGAGGTGCGCCGCTTCCTGGAGCAGTCCGAGACGGAGTGGCAGACCGACGCCGAGCGCGGCTCGGAACTGATCGTCGAGCTAGCGGGCAGGGTGTGCTACCTCTCCTTCGGCGATAAGCAGTTTCGGAAGACCAACGCCGATTACGTGGGCAACCTCATTCACCAGGGGCATGGGTCCGTGCTCGAACATGCCGTCTGGGACCTGCTCATCACTGGCGTCTCACGTAGCCTGACACATGAACTGGTGCGCCA
This sequence comes from Ktedonobacterales bacterium, assembly GCA_015478575.1. Taxonomy (GTDB): domain Bacteria; phylum Chloroflexota; class Ktedonobacteria; order Ktedonobacterales; family JADMIN01; genus JADMIN01. The sequence continues at coordinate 882 of JADMIN010000396.1, forward strand.
TCGCGCTGGCACGGGAATCTCGCAACTCTCACAGCGCTACGTGGATGAATCCACCGCCGACTTTGTTGAGCCGACCATCATTGCCATGGATCCAGAGTTGCACACGACCTGGCTGCGGGCGGTCGAGACCGCCCACCAGGCGTATAAGGATCTTGTGGAGGCGCTGGCCATCCGTGTCGAGCGCGCACACCCTGACCTCTCGCGTACACAGCGGCGCAAGATGGCGCGTGAGGCCGCGCGGAGCGTCCTGCCAAACGCGACCGAGACGAAGCTGCTCTTCTCCGCCAACGCTCGCGCTCTGCGCTGGATCCTCACGTTGCGCGGCTCTGAAGGCGCCGAGCCAGAGATTCGTAAGCTCGCCGTCAAGCTCTGCCGCATCATGAGGACCGAGGCTCCGACGCTCTTCGCCGACTTCGAGATCGTGCGGCTACCCGACGGCACCGAGGGCGTGCGCGCTGGCCACGCGAAGGTGTAGTGAAGGTGTAGCGAAGGTGTAGCGAAGGTGTAGCGAAGGGCGGGCCGCGATGTTCATCACGCTGGAAGGCATCGAAGGCGCGGGCAAGTCCACCCAGGCGGTGCGGCTGGCCGAACGTCTGCGCGCCGCTGGCCACCCCGCGCATCTCACACGCGAGCCGGGGGGCACGCCGCTGGCTGGCGCCATCCGTGCCCTGCTGCTGCATCCCGAGGAGAGCCTGCGCGCCCTCGCCGCGCACGGCCTCGCCCAGGGCCTCGCGCCCGCGGCGGAGGAGCTGCTGTCGGTGACGGAGCTGCTGCTGCTCTCCGCTGCCCGCGCACAGCATGTCGCGCGCATCCGTGAATGGCTCGCCGCGGGCGAGGTCGTTGTCTGTGACCGCTATGCCGATGCCTCACGCGCCTACCAGGGTAGCGGGCGCGGGCTGGATATGGGGACCATCGTGACGCTGGAGTCCATCGCCACCGGCGGCTTGCGCCCTGACCTGACCCTGTTGCTTGATGTGCCCCCTGAGGAGGGCCAGCAACGCAAGCAGCAGGCTCGCGCGGCTGGCGGCGAGTGGAATCGGCTGGATGCCGAGGGTGCCGCCTTCCACGAGCGCGTGCGGGCGGGCTATCTCGCGCTGGCCGCCGCCGAGCCAGACCGTTTCATCGTCCTTGATGCCACCCTCCCCCCAGATACGCTGGCCGAGCACATCTGGCAGGGTGTCAGCAGGGGGATCTCCTCAGCACCAGGCACTCACCCGCCCGCGTCATGAATGGCGTCGCGCGCCAGGTAGCTCGGCTCACGAAAAGTGGTATGATGTAGAGGTTGTACCATGTGGACCTGTGTACGCATGCTCTACCACTCCAACCCAACCTATCCAAGCATGCCATGAACGGCCTGTCGGTGAGACCCCGGTTCGCGTCGGCGAACGTCGCGGCAGGCATTCCTAACATTCTCTCGCTTCCCCCCGCACGTAAAGGGAGGGAGAAGAAGAAGGGGGCGGCGGGTACTGTTTCGGCATGCTCCGAAAATCTCCTAGCTCCTCCAGAGGAGGTGTGAGCCGATGTTCGAAAGTCTCTCCCAGCGGCTCGATAGTGTCTTCGACCGCCTGCGTGGCAAAGGGAAGATCACCGAGAAGGATGTGACCGAGGCCATGCAGGAGGTGCGCCGCGCGCTCCTCGAAGCCGATGTCAACTTCAAGTTGGTCAAACAATTCGTCGCGCAGGTGCAGGAGCGCGCGCTCGGCGCGGAGGTGCTCGAAAGCCTTACGCCAGCGCAACACGTCATTGGCATCGTCCACGATGAGTTGGTCAAGATGCTCGGTGGCGAGGACGCTGGACAGTCCACCAAGATTGCCTTCGCTGGCGCGCCACCCACCATCCTCATGCTCGTCGGCCTCCAAGGCTCCGGCAAGACGACCCATGCCGCGAAGCTGGCCAACTACTTCCGCAAACACGGCCAGAAGCCGGGTGTGGTCGCCGCCGATATGCAGCGGCCCGCGGCGGTCCAGCAGCTCCAGCAGCTCGGTCGCCAGCTCGATATTCCGGTCTACGCCGAGCCGCCAGGCAACACACCGATAGACATCACCCAGCGCGCGGTCAAATGGGCACGCGAGCAGGCTCTCACCATCCTCATTCTGGATACCGCCGGGCGCCTGCATATTGATGACGAGTTGATGCGCGAGGTCGCGACCATCCGAGCGCGCACCCAGCCGCAAGAAGTGCTGCTGGTGGTAGACGCCATGACCGGGCAGGACGCGGTGCGTGTCGCTGATGAATTCAACAAGACGGTCGGCCTCACGGGGTTGATCCTGACCAAGATGGATGGCGACGCCCGCGGCGGCGCGGCGCTCTCGGTGCGCCAGGTGACCGGCGTACCCATCAAATTCATGGGCACGGGCGAGAAGCTGGACGCGCTGGAGCCATTCTATCCCGACCGCCTCGCCACGCGCATTCTGGGCATGGGCGACGTCATGTCGCTGATTGAGAAGGCCCGCGAGCAGATTGACGAGAAACAAGCGCTGGCCATGCAGAAGAAGATGGCCACGGCGTCTTTCAACCTTGAGGATTTCCTCAACCAGATGCGCCAGGTGCGCAAGATGGTGTCCATGACCCAACTCCTCGAAATGATCCCCGGCATGGGTAAAGCGCTCACCAACCCCGAG
>JADMIN010000397.1 GCA_015478575.1 Ktedonobacterales bacterium
CCGTAGCATGCCCGGCGCGAAGGCCCGCAACAGCACGAACGGTGGCCGCACCCACAGCCGCACGCGCCCATCACCCTTGCCGCTATCATGGAGTAGCGCCGCCGCCAGCAGATCAGCATCAGCGCAGCCGCGTGCCCGCAACGCGCGGTAGACCGTCAGACTATGCCGCTGGTCGTTGCGCGACATGGTGGCGAAGAGCGCGCGCCCACCCGGCGGCAGCGTCGCGTCGAGAATGGCGCGGTCCACGTCGTCCAGTTGGCGCGCCCTGACCGAGCGCCAGAACTGGTAGACGCGGTAGCCCGCGGCCCGCCAGCCGCTCGCGCTGGGGGCGGAAGAGGAGGGCGATGGAGAAGGGAAGACTGCCTTCTTTGAGGGCGCCGGCCCGGGTGTTCTGTCGCTCATCATAGAGAGTATAGCGCGCGACTCCGTACGGTGCCGCGCGGCCAAGCGTCAGCACGCCAAGCGTCAGCACGCCAAGCGTCAGCACGCCAAGCGTCAGCAGCGCGGAGAGGAAACAGCGCCCGGCGCGGATCGAGAGAGCAGCGGCTGACACCACCTAGAGCAATGGATAGAAGGCGTAGGCGCCGCCAGTGATCGCGTTCACAATGTTGTTGGCCCAGCCCGCGAACCACATTCCGGGATTGAAGCCACCCGCCCCGAGCGCCGCGAGCAAGAGCGGTAGCGCCAAGAAGAGAATGAGCAGTGACAGCTCCATATAGGTCGTCCAGTTGCGGTAGGTGACGGCCGCGCGGCTCGGCAACAGGGCGAACACGACGTGGTAGCCATCCAGCGGATGCACCGGCAGCAGATTCACCAGCGCCAGCACGATATTGGTGACGGCGAAGACGAAGCCAAACTGTTCGAGGCGCAGCAGATAGCCGGGCTGCACGGCGCTCAGACAAGACTGGAGGCCAAGACCGTGCGTCGAGACGGCGGAATTAAAGCACCCGGGCCAATGCGCCGCCAGTGTGGGCGCGCCCGGCGAGAGATAGAGGCCAATCGCGACCGCCACACCGAGGAGCGCGTTCAGCGCGGGACCCGCCAGCGCCACCACAATCGTGCCGAAGTTCGGCCCCACCCGCATGCGCTGGGCGTTGATATCCATTGGCTTGCCCCAGCCGAGGCCCGCCAGCGTAGTAAATGACAGAAAAATGGCGACCAGCGTTCCGGCGGCCGTCATCTGGCGCCGGGGCGCGAGGCTGAGCCGACCCTGGCTGACTGCTGTGGAATCCCCCAGCACTCTCGCCATGCCGGCATGTGCCGCCTCATGCAGGGTAATCGCGATGATGAAGGCGACAAATGTTTCGACGACGACGATGACGTTCATGGTTTCCTCGTCTCAACTCCGCCTCACGCCCGGTCGCCTGGAACAGAAGGACGCAAAGATTACTTTTTGTCCTTCTTGGGCTTCTTCTTCTCTTTGTTCTTAGGACTCTTGTCACCCACGGGCACACCTGCCTTTCAACACGCTCAAAGCGTGTCAATTCTCCGCGCAGCCCAGCCGACCCGCGCCCGCATAGGCTCCGCGTCTGCCGCTATGCCGCCATTATACGTGGCGTCTGTGGCATCCGTCCAGATGCCGCCTGAGAGAATGCCGCGTTTCCTGCCGATAGATTTCCCCATCTCTCCCTCAAGGCGGCGTGCGGACACCAGGCCCGCTGGGTCTACACGGGCGCGCGGCTTCAGGATGAGCCGCGCGCCCGCAAGCCACTTCCTCGCCGCCCAGCCAGACTGGCCTATCGGCGTGCGGCGCCCCATAGCCCGATGCTCCCCTGGGTAGTCTCGCGCGCGGCCCGGCTCGTCTTGGGTCTCATGCTCGCTCTTGGGGCACCGCCGCGACGCTGATCCGTCGCGCGGAGTGGGGGCTTCGGCGTGTGCCGCCGGGGCAACGTGTGGTTGGGGTAGGGAGGGAGCGCGCTTCCCTGTCGTCAGCCCACGCCCACTCTCGTGCCCCTGGCCGATCTCCTCGAGCGGGTGGCCGCCTGTGTTTCGCGCCCCCCAGGAGGTTCCCGAGGATTATTCCCAAGGCAGGAGTAGTGTTGTATGCCTTCATCTTCACGCCGACGACCGCCACCGCGCGGAACGCGGTCCTGGAAGCGTATCGGCGCCTTGCTCGGACTGGCCCTGACCGTCCTGCTCGCGCTGATCGTCGTGCATGCCCAGGGCCAGCGAGACACTCGCACCCCTCCGCCGGCCACGACCCAGGGCACTACGGATATTGTGCCCATCCCGACCACAACCAAGACGCCGACCAAGACGCCGACGCCAGTGAGCACGCCTCAGGTCATCTCACCCTCTCTCCCACCCGTGACGATCTACGTCGCACCGCCACCTAAGCCGACGATTCACGTGGCGCGCGTGCTCGCGGCGGCAGTGCCGATCACGTCCGGCGCGATCTGTGGGCCGACGGATGCGCGCTCCTTCAAGATCAGCGCGCTCATCACCGTGACTAACCCCATCGGCGGCGTCGTCACCTACCACTGGCGCAGCAGCGACGGCTTCATCTCCGTCCCGCTGAAGGCCACCTTCAAGCCTGGCCAGACCACGCAACTGGTGAGCGACGTCTGGACGCTCGGCGCTGGCAACGCCAACGGCCTGCGCCGCTGGGAAGAGGCCGTCGTGACCAGCCCCACCGCCACGACATCCAACCAGGCCGCGTTCGTCTATTCCTGCCCGGCGATCGTTAGCGGACTGGTCGTGCGCGCAACACGCACCACGCCAGATTGCGCCACCGTTCAGCCTGGCTACGATGTCACGGCTATCGCCACCATCTTTGCCCCCGCTGGCGGCTCCGTCACTTTCCAGTGGCGGCATACCAAGGACAGCGGGACGTACACTCAGGCACAGACGGTCGTCGTTCCCGTCGGCGTCATCGAGGAGCAAGTGATCGCCCACTGGCACATCGGCGGCGGCACGAGTAACGAACAGTTGCCCGAAGGCGTGACGATGGCTACCGCCACGGGCCAGACGCTGACGACGCCGGTCATCCAGCAGACCGGGTCAGGCAATGGCAGCGGCACGCCGACCCCCACCGCGTCGCCCACGCCCGTTTGCCCGTCGCCTACCCCGACGCCCCTCCCTACGGTGGATGGCATCACGCTCAACGCGGCCAGCGCCGTGCCCAACATCCTGACCTATGACTGCGCCAATAGCAGTCAACCGCAGACCTATACGTTCTCTGGGCAGGTCAGCCTGGCGGCGACGGCCTCTGGTACGCTGACCTACCACTGGGTGCGCCCGGATGGCACACTCGGACCCGACCAGACGCTCGCGGTCAATGCGGGCGATACATTGCTCCAGGTGCCGCCAGATGACGCCTGGACACAAGCGCCCAACCCAACCGATGGAGCCTATCACGAGCGGATCGTCATCACGGGGATCAACACGACCACGCTGACAACGCCGTTCACGTCCATCTACGGCCAGTATGCGGTCCTCTGCGCCCCGCCACAGCCGTGATGGCCGCCGCCCCGCCACAGCCGTGATGGCCGCCGC
>JADMIN010000398.1 GCA_015478575.1 Ktedonobacterales bacterium
GCTCGCAACAGCGCGAATGCTATCCGTCAATGCCAGCGGACACTTGCTCCACCCGACACGAAGCCTATCCGACAGGAGGCACAAACTATTATGACCAGCCCCTTGCCGCCCGATGTGCCAGATGAGCACCTCTCAGGATCGCTGTGGCCTGCCGCTCTCGATGCGCTTGTCGCCGCTCCAGCCCATCATACCCTGCTGTTCGAGAACGACCGTGTCCGGGTACTCGACACCTGTATCGCGCCCGGCGACCGCACCCCCGTTCATACGCATCGGTGGCCGGGTGCGCTGTATATCCTGAGTTGGAGTCCCTTTGTGCGGTATGATGCCCAGGGCGTCGTGCTGCTCGACTCGCGCACGGTGCCCGCGCTGGCCACGCCCCCGCCAGTTGTGTGGTTTGCGCCATTGCCCCCGCATGCGCTCGAAAATGTGGGCACGACGGATCTGCGGGTGATCAGTGTTGAAGTGAAAAACTAACGGGCATGTCACCACTCGAGCCTTTCCGCGACATGGGCGAGGACGAGCTGGGATGAGCGGATGAGGTCGGGACGGTCCGCCTGCCAGGCGGCTAGGGCGATGACCCACACGACCCCACCCACACGGCCCCGCCTACGCACCAGACCACCTGCTCGCCACGATCCTTGGCCCAACAGTCGCTATTCCCTATCTGGAGCGCCAGCTTCCCTTGGGCACCTGGCAGCGCATCATCCTCGTCGAGCGAGATGGGCCGCCCCAGCGCACGCTCCACCTCGCCCGCCTGTAGCAGGCCTCACCGCTCGCCCAGCATCTCCAGCGCATAGCGGATCTCTTGGCGCACAGTGGCGTCATCCTCATGCTCCAGCGCCCGCCCCAACGCCGCGTGCGCCTCCACGCCACCGATACGTCCCAGCGCCCACGCCGCATGTCCACGCACCAGCGACTCCTCGTCCTCCTCGAGCGCACGGCAAAGCGCCGGTACCGCCGCCGGGTCGCCGAGATTGCCCAGCGCCACGCAGACATTGCGCAACAGCCCTCGCCGCTTGGCGCGCTTGAGCGGACTATGGCGGAAGCGCGCGCGAAACCCGTCCGCATCCAATGCCAGCAGAGGAATCAGCGCGGGGCTTGACCCCACCGCCGCCCGCGGCTGGAACTCCAGCCGCTCGCCCCGCGCGCCCAGTTGCCCTGCCGCGCGCAGTCGGCGCTCCGCCACCTGATTGACCGGGCAGACCTGCTGGCAGATATCACACCCGAAGATGTGCGTGCCGATCAGAGGGCGCAACTCAATCGGAATACTGCCGCGCAGCTCGATGGTCAGATAGGAGATGCAGCGCCGGTTATCCAGCACATAGGGCGCGACGAAGGCCGACGTCGGGCAGGCATGCAGACACACCTCGCAACGCCCACAATTGGCCCCCACTGGCGCATCTGGCAGCAGCTCCAGGCTCGTCACCAACTCGGCAAGGAAGACCCAAGATCCCCAGCCCTTGGTCAGGATACACGTATTCTTGCCATACCACCCCAGCCCAGACCGCTGCGCGACCGCACGGTCCACCATACGCCCCGTATCCACAAAGACGATGCTCTTCTCCTCGCCCGGTGGCGCCAACTCGCGCACATACGCGGCGAGTTGGTCCAGCCGCTGGCGAATCACCTCGTGGTAATCGTCCCCCCAGGCATAGCAGGAGACGCGCCCATGCGGATCACCCGGCGCCGTCAGGTTGCGCGGCGCATCGGCCAGATAGAAGGTGCCCAGCGCCAGCACCGAGCGCGCGGATGGCAACAATGCCCGTGGATCGCACGAGACCTCGGCCCGCGCCGCCGTAAACCAATCCAAGCCACCCATCAAGCCACCCGCGATGCGCTCCTTGAGCGTGGCCTCTGCCGCTGGGAAAGGATCGGCGCTCGTCACACGCGCGAGGTCGAAGCCGAGCGCATAGGCACGCTCGCGAATCCGCTCGGTCAGCGCTCTGGCGGCATCGCTCATGGGCTTCCCTCGCGTGGCGCTACGACAGCCTTGACCTATTCCCACGTTGACAGATGCCTCAGTATACGCCACGACGCCACGACGCCACGCGCGATGGCGCCCAACTGGTCCCGGTTCAGTTGCGGCGGAGCAGCGAAAGGCCTATACTGGCGGTCATAGGGATATGCCAGAGAGCATCCCTAGCGAGCCTCGCTGAGGCTGAGAAAGCAGGTGAACCGTGAGTGACGCGCAACGTCGTCGCCAAGTGTCGTCCTTGCTGGAGCAGCGCCGCCGCGCTCTGCTCGATCACCCCGACGTCAGCGAGCGCATGCGGCGGCTCTCCGTCTCTGGCAGCCGCCATCCGCTCAATCCAAAGCGGGCGCGCCGTCCGGCGCTGCTCACCATGCTCATCGCCAGCACCGCCATCGCCGCGATGGTGCTATGCGGCGTCATAACGGGGACGCTCGTCGTCAATGGCCTCTGGCTCCGCAACCAGTTGAGTAGTCCCAGCGTCACGGCCCAAGCCTTCTATGGCGCCCTCCACGAGCAGGATTTTACGACCGCCTACTCCTATCTCTCCGCGGCGGCCAAAGCTCAGCTCTCAGAAGCGCAATTCGAGGCGAACTTCCGCGGCTTCGATCAGGTCGGCGGCGTCGTCGAGAGCTATCTCATCGTCAGCAGCAGCACCCACGGCTCCACCGCGACCGTGGTGGTCGGTGTCGTTCGGAGCGGCAGCAATGGGCAAGCGGTGCAGCAGACGCTGAATTTCATTCAGCAGAGCAACAGTTGGCGCATAGACAGCGCCGTACCCAAGCTGTGGTCATGATGTCCGCCGCGCGTGACGACGCTTTCGCCGCCCCAAAGCGACGCGAACAGTGCGGGAAACAGCGCGCGGACAACAGTGCGGGAAACAGCGCGCGGACAACAGTGCGGGAAACAGCGCGCGGACAAGAGGTGCTCCCACATGGAGGTGCTCTCACATGCATGCTCGCGTGCGAATCGTGCAAGGCGATATCACTCAGCTAGATGTGGACGCCATCGTCAACGCCGCGAATAGCTCGCTGCGTGGTGGTGGCGGCGTGGATGGCGCCATCCATCGTGCCGCGGGACTCCAACTTGCCCAGGAGTGTTCCCGCATAGGCGGTTGCCCCACCGGCGAGGCACGCCTCACGGGCGGCTATAATCTGCCAGCTCGCTACATCATCCATACCGTCGGACCCGTCTGGCACGGCGGCACGCATGGCGAAGACGGATTGTTGGCGCGTTGCTACCATCAGAGCCTAGCGCTCGCCGCGCGGCACCGCTTGCGCGCGGTCGCCTTTCCCGCCATCAGCACAGGCATCTATGGCTTCCCCAAAGACCGCGCCGCCCGCATCGCTATGCGCCAGACCCGACACTTCCTAGACACGCACGACATGCCAGAACAGATCATCTTCGTCTGCTATAGCAGCGACTCGCTCGCCGAACACCAAGCCGCCGCCGAAGAAATATTCGGACCAGAGGCACCCTGAGCCAGAGGCACCCTGAGCCAGAGGCACCCTGAGCCAGAGG
>JADMIN010000399.1 GCA_015478575.1 Ktedonobacterales bacterium
CTCAGCGAGCGCGCGGGCCTCCTCGAAGAGGTCGTCCGCCCGGCGTGGATTGGCCTTGCGCCGGTGGGCCTCGGCCGCCCCCAGCACCGCACGCGCATAAGGCACGCGCATGTGCAGCATACGGAACGCCCGGATGGAGCGGTCGAAGACCGCGATCGCCTGGGAGAGCTGCCCGCGTCGCAGATGCACATCGCCGAGCAGCCGGTTCGCCTCGGCCTGACCCAACGCGCTGCCCGCCGCACTGTAGGTGTCGAGCGCCCGTGTGCCACTCGCCAACGCCTGATCCAGTCGGCCCTGATGCAGCGCGACCTCGCCCAGCCCCAGCACGCCATCCGCCTCGCCCAGGTGGTACTCGATCGGCGCCGCCCGTATGATGGCCTCGCCGAAGCGCGAGGCGGATTCCTCCAGTCGCGCGGCGTCCAGCGCCAGGCGGCCCTGGCTGACGAGCGTATCAATCTCCCCGAAACGGTCGCGGGTGCGCCCGTAGATCGCCAACGCCTGGATATAGGCCTGGGCCGCCTCGTCGAAGCGCGCGCGGCTGGCCAGCATGTCACCCCGGCCCCGCGCCGCGTCCGCCTCACCATAGGCATCGCCTACCTGCGCGTAGAGGGCCAATGCGCGCGTATAGTAGTCCGCCGCCTTCTCAAAGTGCCCACGCAGCCGCTCGACGTGGCCGAGCGCCAGGGCCGCGCTCGCCTGCCCATTGGCATTCTCGTTCTTCTGGAAGAGCTGGAGCGCGAGATAGTAGTGTTGCCAGGCGGACTCGAGCTGGCCGCGCTGCCGCTCGATGTGGCCAAGCTCTAGCGAGGCGCCAGCCTCACGCAAGGGCAGATCCGCGTCGCGGTACATCGCGATGGCGCGCGCATAGCTGGCGCTAGCCTGCTCCAGAGCGCCGTTCTGTCGCTGCGCCTCCGCCAGGGCGCCACGGCTCTCCGCCGCGTGCTCTAGGTCTTCAAGGCGACGAAACAGTGTTTCCGCGGTGACCAGTTCCTCCGCGGCACGCTCCACACGGCCCTCAGCGAGCGCGGCCTGCCCCGCCCGCAAGTGCGCCAGGGCATCCTGGCGGTGATTCTCTTGAGACGTTACCATGTGGCGGCCCATCCTCTCCATCGTCGCGCCCGCACGCTTGGGAATCTCCTCTCTCTGGAATGTACGGCACGCTCATCGCCCACGTCAAAAGCGCCACACGCCTTGCTTCTCCTCAGCGCTAGCAGGCGGCCCCGGCGCCCCAGGAGTGTGTTACTATACGCGGGAAGCATACGCGGGAAGGCGGCGCACGCGCGGGCGGACCCAGGCGCCGCCAGGTGAAAGGTTGGCCCTAGACTGTGCCCATCCCATCTATTCCCGCGCGGTTCGCCCACACCATAACGGATGTGCATGGCGCGGCGGGGCGCGCGTGGCTGGAGCGGCTGCCCGGCCTGCTCGCGGATGGCGCGGCCCGCTGGGGGCTTACGCTTGGTCCGCCGTTTCCGCATCTGAGCTACAACTACGCCGCCCCAGCGATGCGCGCGGATGGCACCGAGGTCGTGGTGAAGGTTGGCTACCCAGGCGAGCAGTTGACGCGCGAGGCGGAAGCGCTGCGGCTCTTCGATGGGGAGGGCGCCGCGCGCCTGCTCATGGCGGATCTCGCCTGGGGCGCGCTGGTACTGGAACGGTTAGCGCCGGGCACACCACTGCGCACCGTGCGAGACGACGAGCGCGCCATCACCATCGCCGCCAGCGTGCTGCGGCAACTGTGGCGGCCCGTTCCGGCACAACATCCATTTCCGGCGGTCGCCGACTGGGCCGCGGACCTGCGCCAGTTGCGCCAGTGCTTTGGGGGCACGAGCGGCCCCTTCCCCGCCGCGCTGGTAGACGAGGCGGAGCGCCTCTTTGCCGAGTTAGGCGACTCGATGGCCGCGCCCGCGCTGTTGCATGGCGACCTCAACTTCGGCAATGTGCTGGCGGCGGGCCGCGCGCCCTGGCTGGCCATTGATCCCAAGGGGTTGATTGGTGAGCCAGCCTACGATACGGGCATTCTGCTGCGCGATCCCCTGCCTGACCTCCTGACCATGCCGCATCCCCGCCGTATCCTCGCGCGGCGCATAGATCAACTGGCGGCGGAGTTAGGGTTTGCGCGGGCGCGCGTGCGTGGCTGGGGGCTGGCCCAGGCGGTGCTCTCCGCCTGGTGGCACTTCGAAGATCACGGCCAGGGATGGGAGCCAGCGCTGGCCTGCGCCGCACTGCTGGCCGAGATCGTTATGTACCCGGTGGCCGCGCTAGAGGACGCCCGCCTTGGCCAGCAACTCGCGTAGGCGGTCGTGTGGGATGGCATGGAGGACATGGCCGTCGCGCCCGCGTGTGGTGGTCGCGGCGAGCAGCGCGTGAATGACCGCCTCCTCCGTGGCATCCACCGTGGCGCCGAAGAGCGCGTTGAGCGCGGTCGTGCCGTAGCTGCCTTCGGCCAGAAGCTCGATCCGCACTCGCTCGCCAGGGACATGGTAGGGGATGCGCTGCGCGGTGGAGAAGGCCAGGAACAACTCGCCGCTGCCGTCGCCCGCGACCGAGCCAACGCGCGCGAGTCCGAGGCCGGCGCGCGTGGCCAGCCGGCGCAAGCTATGGCCGTGCAGCGGGGCATCCGTCGCCACGACGACGATGCACGAGCCATCGGGCGTTGGCCGCTCCGGCAGCAGATCGGTGAAAGCGCGCCCAACCGGCACGCCAGCTACCGTTAGGCGCGGACGCGAGCCAAAGTTCGTCTGGACGAGCACGCCGACGGTAAAGGTCCCCGCGGCGGTGGTGACAACCCGCGAGGCGCTCCCGATGCCGCCCTTGAACTGAAAGAGCGCCATGCCCGTCCCGCCGCCGACGCAGCCCTCCGCCACTGGCGCGGCGCTGGCGTCCTCCAGCGCGGCCCAGACATCTTCCTCTGTCAGCGCGAAGGTGAGGTGGTCGTGGAGAAAGCCATCATCGCACTCAGCGACCAGCGCGATGGGCACCTCCTCGCGCGCCTGCTCAGGGTAGCGCCGAGCCAGATAGCGCGTCAGCGCGTGCAGGGCGAGGCCGACCCCAGAGGTGCCAGTAAGCACAATCGGGCTGGAGAGCAGGCCCCACTCATCTATGATCGAGCGGGCGGTCATCTCGCCGTAGCCGTTGAGGATGGAGATACCAGCGTAGACGCGCTCGGAGAGGGGGTTGCCGTCGTGCGGCCAGATGGCGGTGACGCCCGTGCGCACACGCTCGTCGCGGATCAGGGTGCGGTGGCCAACGCGCACCCCCGGCACGTCGGTCAGGGTGTTCGCTGGTCCCGTCGGCAGCGTGCCGATCACGAGGCCCATCGCGCGGGAAGGCTCGTGTTCCGCCACTTTCCCCTCCTCTCCAAGGCGCGCGCATCGGCTCATCTGTCCACGCGCGGCGGCTGTGACAGCAGCATATCGGCGATACGGTCGTTGGCGATACGGTCGTTGGCGATACGGTCGTTGGCGATACGGTCGTTGGCGATACGG
>JADMIN010000400.1 GCA_015478575.1 Ktedonobacterales bacterium
GCCGAGCGTCGTGTGGGGAGGGATGCCGCGCGCGCGGGCGTTCATGCTGAGGTGGACGAAGCTATCGAAGCCAGCGATGGCCACGCCAGCCAGGGCACCCGGAAGTGCCCGCGGCGCGGCCTCGCGGCTGCCCAGGCGTGATTCCAGATCTAGCGTGGCGGCCTCGGCCAGGGCCAGGGCGGCGGTGACGCTGGCCCATGAGACGACCAGTGCTGGCTGCGCGCGCGCCGCCGCCCACGACTGGCGCCACGAGCGCGCGAAGAAGCGCCCCCAGCCGATGGGGCGATACTGGCCGCGGCGCAACTCGGCCAGCAATTCTAGCACGAAATCGCCCTCAGGCGCGTGGGTAGCCGCCTCACTCTGGGGAATGGTCTCAGCCATGGCGCTCCGCCGTGCCCTTCCGTTGCCAACACCTGTCGCTCAATCTTCTTTACACGCTCTTAGTTGGGGTGGTCCACTCCGGCCACTCGCTCTACGAGATAGGCGATGAGCGCGGCCTTCTGGGTCTTGTTGGCGGGGCGGGTATCGGGGTGTCGGTCGTGCTCGCGCGCGGCGGCCTCTTTGAGGGTGGCGAGGGGATAGCGCTCCAGCGCGGCCCAGAGCTGCGCGCCGCCATAGACGCGGTAGAGCAGGTAGGGATCGAGCGGCCCACTGAGATCGAGATCGGTCTCTAGCACGGGCACGAGGGGAATGAGTTGAGGTTCGGGCCGGGGTGCGCCGGGGCGTGAGGCGCTTGCTGGCTGGGGATGTGCCAGTTCCTCGTAGATGGCGCGGACGCGTCCGGCGAGGCGGGGATTGTGGCGCAACTCATCCGCCGCGGCCTCCACAAGGGCGGCGGTGAGGATGGTGGGGTCTTCGAGGCCGAAGGTGTCACAGAGGCGCCGGGCGGTCTCGGCGGCGCGTGCCTGAGCCGCGCGGGCTGGCGCCTGCGTCTTGGCCTGTGTCTTGGTGGGCATGGGCGGACCTCCTCTCGCCACTAGGGTGAGGTGGTGGAGGATGGGGCACGCCGCGCCCCTGAAGAGGCGCGGGTACGCCCGCTGGGGCACACGTGGCGATCCTCCACTGCTTCCACCACACCGGGGGGATAGACAACATCACCGGGATAGGCGGCGAGGCTGGAGGGTATGCCTTCCAGCCTCGTGTGGCGTGTACCGCTCGACCACTCCGCTCGACCACTCCGCTCGACCACTCCGGCCGGCGGGTGGCCGCGCGTGACCAGCCGCTAGTTGGTGAAGATGCGGAAGATGTTGCGGCCCTTGTTGTCGCTCTCGTCGCCCTGCTGCTGTTGTTGCTGTTGTTGCTGGCCGCCACGACTGGCGCCGGGGCCGTAATAGCCGCTGTCGCCGAAGCGGGGCGCGACGCTGGGCACGGGCGCGGTGGGGTTATCCTCTGGGCGCTGCTGGCCACCGCGTCCGGCGAGCCATTCGGGGGTGGCGCCGGGGCGCGCGGGGGCGGCGCCTGGGGTGGCGGCCACACCCAGCCGCTCGTGGTCAATCCAGTCGTAGGCACCGCCAAGGGAGTGCTCGCACCAGGTGGAGTAATCCTTCGGTGCCAGGCCGGTTCGCTCGAAGTGGTCGAGGCGGCGCATGGTGAGCATGAGCCAGTCTTCGCCCTGCTCTACCATGCGATCGAGGAGATCCACCCCGGTCACGGCGCTGCGCTGCAAGCGCTCGATGGCGCCCAGCTCGTTGGGCGAGGGGCGATACGAGGCCTCTTTGGCGTCGTTGTCGCGCAACTCGGCGCGCAGACCGGCCATTGTCTTATCTAGCTCGGCGGTGACGCGGTCCACGTACCACGCCATATAGCTTTCAGACACCTGTTGCATCGCCTGCAAGGGCAATTGCTCATACAGTTTGGTGACTGCTGTCGGATCGGACGCCATGACGACCACCCCTTCCCCTTCTCCCTAGTCCTTGCCATCATGCCGGTGCTGCTGCCACCAGCCGCCCACCGAGTCGGAGCTGCCGGCGCGTGGCTGGGTCCCCGAGGGGGCGCTCTCCTGTGGGCGCGAGAGATCCTGCATTTGCTGGAGCGGATCGCTGGCCATGGAGTCCGCGCGCGCCATCAGGCTGGAGACGACACCGGCGCCCCCGCTGGAGGCGGCGCCGACGCTGGAGGCGGGCGTCCCCACGGTCTTGACGGGATCGGGGCCGATATCGGGTATCGCGGCCTTGATCACGTCAATGTTACTGAGCTTGCTGCCCGCGCGTGTATAGGCGAGCAGTGCCGCGACCAGGGGATTCTCGAGATCGGGCAGGCTCGTCTGATGCGTCGGCGCCATTTGCTGGACGCGCGCGCGCTCCTGCTCAAGCGTATTGATCTGGTCGCGTAGACGTCGCCCGATCTCTTGGTGATGTAGCCACTGTTTGTACTTGCCCATCCTGATTTCCCTCGCTCGATCTCGGAGCGAGCCAGCCACCCCGGCCTCTCAACCCCGCTGCTGTGACCGGATCGGGCTGCCCCACGACCCCGCGCCACCACATCTTCAGTCCACTGGTTTGGAAGCATCCATTGGGCAGATTGCCTGGTGGGTCCGCGCCAGAGCGCGCCCACCGGGCCACTCTCACCCATGTCACTCTAACCCGCGCCAGTATAACACAGCCAGGCCAACGCGACAATTCTCGCTTTCTCCGCTACCTGAACGGGCTATTTCGCTCCCTGGCGCGGGGGAGCGGAATCGGTGGGTCAGTCCGCTGACGAGAAGGCGGCGGCTTCCAGCGGCCCGTAGGTCACGAGCACTTGGCGATCCGTCAGTGGGTAGTGGTCTAGCGCGCGGCGGATATCCGCCACGGTCACGCCCTCGATCAGGGCTAGCTCATCTTCGATGGAGCGCACGCGCTCTTTGGCGGCCCAGGTATAGGCGAGATCCTGCATGCGGCTGAAGGCGGAGTCGCCGTCGAGGACGGTGTGGCTGATGAGCTTATCTTTGGCGCGGCGCAGTTCTTCTTCTTGCACGCCACCGTCCTGCATGCCCTTCAGCTCGGCGCGCACCAGTTCGAGCACGGCGGGGGCGTGGTCGGGCGTTGTGCTGGCGAAGGTCACGAGCATGCCGGTGTGATCGAGCGGCGAGAGCGAGGCGACGGCGGTCTCGGCCAGTCCTTTTTGAAAGATATTCCAGAAGAGGCGCGAGCCGGTGCCATCGCCGAGCACCATGCTGGCCAGATGGGCGGCGTAGAGGTCGTCCTCCTGCTCGCTGACGGCGGGGACGGCGAGCAGCATGAGTTGCTGTTGCTGTTGTGGCTTGACGATGCTGACGGCGGTGGGCTTCTCCGGCGTCAGGCGCGAGGCCTGGCGGCCAAATTCGCCGGTCGGCCAGGCACCGCATTTCTCGCGCGCGAGGTCGAGCACACGCGCCCACTCAAAGTTGCCGGCGACCGCGAGGATGAGGTTGTTGGCCGCATAGCGCCGCGTGGCATAGGCGCGCATCTGCTCCACCGCCATGTTGGCGATGCTCTCCTTGGTGCCGAGGACGTCGTGGCC
>JADMIN010000401.1 GCA_015478575.1 Ktedonobacterales bacterium
GTGCGTAACCGCTCGACTTGGCGCTGATCCAGATCTCCGACACAGACCCCCATGCGTTGCGCTCTCCTCCGGCACGGATTCGGCTGGATGCTAGCAGATGGGCGGCACGCGCGCGGCCGCTCAGTTCGTCATGCGCAGTCTATCACGTTCGGCGCCGCGCGCAAAGTCCGACGGGACCGGGCGGGCGGCAGGACCGCCGTGCGATAGTAAGGGCGGAAGTAAGGGCGGAAGTAAGGGCGGCTCTCATCAGCGGCGAGTAGGGGCGGCCGGAGGGGGAGAATTCCTGAGCATGCGCATCGCCATTGACTATACCTCCGCGCTGGCCCAGAGCGCTGGCATCGGGCGCTACACCCGTGGCCTCACCGCCGCGTTGGCGCGCGTGGATACCACGGATGAACTGGTGCTCTATTCGAGCGAGGCGCCCGCGCGGGGGCAGGTCCCACCCGCCGCGGCCAACGTGCGACTGCGCCTGGCGGGCATCGGCGGGCGCGCTGTGGGTAATCGCGGCATGACGATCCTGTGGCATCGTCTGTGTGTGCCGCTCCCCATCGAGCTGCTGGTGGGGCGCGCCGATGTCTTCCACGCGCCGGATTTCAGTCTCGCGCCGACGCTCTGGGCGCGGCGCGTCGTGACGATTCATGACCTGGCCTATCTGACCCATCCCGCATGCGCTCTACCCCGTCTGATCGCGTATCTCGAGCACGTCGTGCCTCGGGCGGTGCGGGTCGCTGACGAGATCATCGCTGTCTCTCAGCGCACCGCGGCTGACCTGATCGAGCGGCTGGGTGTGGCACCAGAGAAAGTAACGGTGATTCACCTCGGCGTGGATCCCGGCTTTCGCCCCGTGCGCGATGTCCAGCGGTTGGCTGAGTTGGAGAGGCGCTATGGGCTGCGGCACCCCCTCATCTTGGCGGTGGGCACGCTTGAGCCGCGCAAGAACTACGAGCGGCTGATCGCGGCCTTCGCGCGGGCCACGCGCGCCCCTGATGGTCCGCGCATGCTCGCCATCGCGGGCCGCGAGGGCTGGCTCTATGAGCAAGTCTACGCGGCGGTCGTTCAACACGGAGTCGCTGATCGGGTGCGATTTCTGGGCTATGTGCCAGAGGCCGACCTGCCCGCACTCTACTCCAGCGCCGAGGTGCTGGCGATGCCGTCACTCTATGAGGGCTTTGGTATCCCGGTCATCGAGGCGATGGCCTGCGGCACGCCGGTCCTCTGTAGCGATGGCGGCTCGCTGCCCGAAGTGGCCGACGACGCGGCGCTCGTGGTGCCCGCCACGGATGGCGAGCGCATGAGCGAGGGGCTGTTACGCCTGGTGAGTGATACGTCTCTGCGCGCGCGGCTCAGCGCGTGTGGGGTGGAGCGCGCTAGGCACTTTTCGTGGGAGGACGCGGCGCGCGCAACGATCAGGGTCTATGCCAGGGCCGCCGCGCGGCCACGTGGGAAAGAGGATGGGCGATGAGCGCGACCGACTCGCTGGAGCTGGCCGCCGTGCCACCGTTCGATCTGGCGATGACGGTGGCGGCACTGCGCCGTCGCCCACACAGCCTGACGGATGCGCTGGTGGATGGTGAGTACCGTCGTGTGTTGTCGCTGGATGGCGTCGAGCGGCTGGTGGGGGTGCGCCAGCTCGCGCCAGATCGCGTGCGGGTCCGCGCGCTGGATGGCCCACTGGGGTCGGCGGCTGGTGAGGAGGCGGCACGACTGGTGGAACGCATGCTTGGGCTACGTGTGGATCTCGCGCCGGTCGCCGCCCGCGTCGCGGGTGACGCGCACCTTGCCGCTCTGTTTCGCCGTCTGGCCGGAATGAAGCCACCGCGCTTTCCATCGCTGTGGGTCACGTTCGCTTGCGTGGTGCCCTATCAACAGGTCAGCTTGGAGGCGGGCGTCGCCGTGATGAACCGCGTCATCCAGGCCTTGGGCACGCGGCACCTCTACGAAGGGCAGACGTATTTCGGCTTTCCCACGCCCGAACGCTTCCGCGCGGCGGATGTCGCGATGCTGCGCGGCCGCGGGTTGAGCGCGGCCAAGGTGCGCACGCTCACGCATGTGGCCGAGCTGATTCTGAGCGGCGAGCTGACCGAAGCGGAGATCGAGCCATTGGAGGATGCCGCGGCGGTCGCGCGGCTGACCGCGCTACCGGGCATCGGCCCGTGGAGCGCGCATCTGGTGCTCTTGCGCGGCCTACGGCGGCTCTCCGTCTTTCCGGCGGGCGACTCCGGCGCCAGTCGCAACCTGCGGCTGCTCTTCGATGTGCCCGCGGACGACCTGCCGCGTTTGGAGCGGGCGCTGCTCGAGACGCTCGGCCCTTGGCGCGGCGAGCTTTACTTCCTGCTGCTGGGGCGCAGTCTGCTCGCGCGTGGCCTGATCCAGGGGTCCCCAACCGCGTAGCTGGAACATGTGGTGCTATCAGAGGCCGGACATCAGAGGCCGGACATCAGAGGCGCGGACATCAGAGGCGCGGACATCAGAGGCGCGCATGGGAAAGGAGTGGTGGCGATGGCCACAGCGGGACAACCAGAGCCGACACACGTGGTCACCTGTTTTCTCTTGCGCTCACAGGCTGGGTGGGATGAGGTCTTGCTGGTGCGGCGTAGTGAGCGCGTGCGCACGTATCGCGGCGCCTGGGCTGGCATCAGTGGCTACGTCGAGCCGGGCGTGGCGCCGCTGGAGCAGGCCTACACCGAGCTGAGCGAGGAGGTTGCCTTGTCGCGCGCTGATGTGCGTCTGCTGCGTGTCGGCGCGGAGGTGGCGTTCGATGACCTGGCGCTTGGCCAGGCGTGGGTGGTCCACCCGTTCCTCTTCGCACTTGCCGATAGCGCTTCGCCGCGAACCGATTGGGAGGCGACGGAGCATCGCTGGCTTCCACCCGCGGAGGTGCGGACGCTGTCCACCGTGCCCCATCTGACTGAGGCGCTAGCGGCTGTCTACCCTCCCAGGGAGGAGCACCATGTCGCGCCATGATGTGGATAGGTGCTTGCCGCCCACCATCGCTCGTGCGATTGAGCGGGTGCGCACCGACCGAGCGCATGGCGCGAGTTGGTTGGCACGACAGGCGGCGCATGCGCTGGCGAGCGCGGCGGCGCTGGCGGAGCATGATGATGCTGGCAAGCAACTCGAAATGCTCCATGCGACCGCGCGCGCCTTTTGTGCCGTGCGGCCGAGTATGGCGGCGCTGGCGAATACCGCGGCGCGCGTCTGGTACGCGGGATGGCGGAGCCAGCCACGAGATGCCCCTGGCCGACTGCGAGAATCGCGAGTTGAGGCCGAGCGGTTAGCGAGCGCCTGGGAGCAGGCGGCGCCAGCGATCCTCACGCACGCGCGCCCGCTCCTTGGCGATGTCGTCTTGACGCACAGCCGCTCTGGCGCGGTGGAAGCGGTCTTGCTGGCGCTGGTGCGGGCAGGCCAGATCCGGCGCGTGCTCATCACCCAGTCGCATCCAGGCGACGAGGGCGAGGCGCTGGCACGTGTGC
>JADMIN010000402.1 GCA_015478575.1 Ktedonobacterales bacterium
CATTGGGACAGCACGCTAAAAGTGGCACGCGGTTTGACACGCGCCCGCCCGCCTGATATAATGAGAACATATGTTCTACAATAGTCGGTATGCGTATGTGACATGCCGACGATTCCACTAGGCAGATGGCTGCCAGATGCGGGTCTGTGGGCAAAACGAGGCCATCAACGAGATCATCAACGAGACCATCAACGAGATCATAAATGAGGCCATCTGGGGGATGTACATCGCCAATTGGCGGTGGCGCTCCAGAGCGCATGCCAGATCTGCTATAGTGAGTCCTGCTACTGGCACCGCGATTATGTTCGGCTAACTCATCCGCTTGGAGATGGACGTATACCAGGAGTTGACGATTGCAACTTCTGGATAGGATGTGCGTAAATTGTGCTGAACTGACTGCGTATTCGGGCACTTGCCCGTCTGAGTCTGTGTCTTGGTGGAGCTGGCTGGGCCTGGTGGAATGGCAGATCCGCTCGCGCATGATGGGCGATCCATGATGGGCGGTCTCAGCAGCTTTTCGTGCGGCCGTGGCGGGAGCGTCCCTCTGCGAGGGACGTCGGCGCGCGACGATGTGGATGCGGGAGGATGCGCATGAGAGGAACGTACACGCGGCCCGGATATTGGTTTCGCGTAGTGTCGCTCTTGGTGCTCGCTTGCGCTGGGATTCTCGCCACCGGCGCCACGCGGGTCGCTCGTGCGAGCGCGCGCACGGCCCAGGCGTCCTCCAGCGGCCACGTCACCGTGATCGTGCTGGATATGTCAGGCAGCATGGCGCAGAACGACCCCAATGGCTTGCGTTGCTCCGCCACGAATGCCTATGTTGATTTGAGTGGTCCAGGCGATTATATCGGCGTGATTGGGCTGAACAACTCCACTGGCGCGCGTGGTGGGCCACACAACTTCCCCACCACCGTGGACTGGGGTCTCAGCCCCAGGCAGATGGCGACCGTCGCCGATCGCCAAGCGCTACGCGCCGCCATTCAGAAGCAATCCAACAACTGTCGCCCCGACGCGGCGACGCCCACCTACGACTCGTTGGCGCAAGCCGAGAAAATGTTGACGGCCGCCACCCAGGGCGGCAAGATCAGCGGCTCTGTCATCCTGCTGACCGATGGCAACCCCGATCCCAATACGCAGAGCCAGATCAGCGCCATCCGCCAAGATCTCGTGCCACAATTCAAGGCGCATAACTGGCCGATAGACACGATCGCCCTGGGAACGGACCAAGGCTTCCATGGCTTCCTCAGTGATATCTCAAGCGCTACCTCTGGGACCTTCTATACCGATGGTCGCGGCATCGTGTCGGGCGTCTCGCCCCTGAATGTCACGCCCTTCTTCCTCAACATCTTCCGCCTGCGCAACGGGCGCTCCCCTGGCCCGGATATCCCTCCTACCTCGCTCGATGGCGGCACCACGAAGCGCAACTTCAGTGTTGGGCAGTACGTCAGCCATCTCGACGTGGTGGTGGTGAAGGATTCCCCTGACGCGCAGGTCACGATTGTCGCGCCAGATAACGAGCGCTTCCCTCCGGCGGCGGCGGGCACCTTCATCTCGACCGATCCGCACTACGCGATCTTCTCTATCGAAAATCCGCAGCAAGGGCCGTGGGAAGTTGATGTGAGCGGCAACGGCCTCTTCTTGATGGATAGTCTGAAGGTCTCGACGCTTGGGCTTGCCGTCTCCTCGCCAGATCCGAACGTACCGCTGGCGCTGGGCGAACCCTTCACGCTCACCGCTCAACTCACGAATCAAGGCACTGCCATCAGTGGTGGCCAATTCGACCTCAAGGGGACACTCACCTATGTGGGCGGCGACGCGACCACCGCCCACGCGCAGGATATTCTGCTGAACGACCCGAGTGGATCAGGCAACTACACCGCGACCATGACGGTGCCATCCAACGCGCCGCCTGGCTCGTACCAGATCACCCTTCGCGCGCAGTCAGCCAGTGAGGATGTCCTCACCACGCAGGTCGTTGTGCGTTTCGCGCTCTTCCCTTCAGCGCTGCTGATCTCACCGGTGACGCATAAGCCCACGACCGAGCGGGTGGGGGCTGGCGTGGTCGGTTGGGATGCCATCCTGCGCGCCATCTATCGGCTGCCGGTGGTGGGCTGGTTCGGGAACCTGCCGCTGGATGGCCACCCCGCCGATCCGGCGGCGGTCGTCCGGGGGCAGGTGCTGCTGCTGGGTCAGAGCTACGCCAGCGCGACGGTCTCCGCGGTGGCAACGCGAGCGGGCACGAAGACGACCATTCCGGTCAGTGTGGTGAATGATGGCAACGGCGCTTTCCGCCTGATCTTCCCCACCAACGCCTCGGGCAGTTACGCGGTCACGCTAACGACCACCGGGGCCTATAATATCGCCCACGGCGACCTGACCCATGTGGCGCGCACCGTGCTCGTGACGATCACGCCAGCCACCGGCAGCCAGGAAGCGCGCGCTTGGATCCTGACGCTTGTCTATCTGCTGTTGCTGGCGTTGCTCTTCTTGGTACTACGAGCACTGACCGCGCCACCATTGGTGGGCATGTTGGTCAACTCGAGTGGCGATGGGGGCGAGGAGTTCACCCGCGCGCGGCGCGGCGCGGTGGCACGGCTGCTGCATCCAACGATTGTGACCTCAGAGCAGATGGGGTTGGATCCCGGCCTACGCTTCCGCTTCCACCGCGGCGGGCGCATCACGCTGCGCGGTGCCCGTCAGCGAGGCAACTATCTGCTCAATGGCGAACCGGTCCCCGCCGGTGAGGTCTCCGCCGCCGAGGCGCAAATCACCTCAGCGGATGGCGCGATTGCCTACACCGTCACCACGTCACGCGGGCATGGTGATGACGAAGAGGGCACCACCCCCGCGAGTTGGCGCCAAGAGGTCGCGCGGCGGGTGCGCGGGCGGTCGAGCGGAGGTGAGGATGAAGAGACGGATCCATGGGGAGACAATGACGATGACCGCCCACGCGGTCGTGGGCTTTTCAGGCGCAAGCCAGCGGCCACCCGCGACGATGATTGGGATGACGACCAAGGCGGACGCGGCTCACGGAACGCGCGCGGCTCACGCCGCTCGCGGGCCGACGATGACGATGACGACCGTTCCGCGGCACAGCGAGGACGCCGGCAACCGCGCCAGGCGCACGACGACGACGATTGGTAGGGGCTACCGCGTTGTAGACCAAAAGGGAGGCTAGGATGGCGAACGCCGATATGACCCAAATGCCCATTGAAGATCGTCCGCGCGCGGCGGAAGAGTCACAGGTGGCCGTGCCATCGCTCAATATCTTTCTGGGGAGCACGCCCGCCTATTCGGCGCTCGAAGTGATGCGCCAATTGGCCTACCTCCCGGAGATTGATCGGCGACGGGTGGCGTTGATGTTCCTTGATATTGACTCACCCCCATCAGAGGTCTTGCAGTTCCGCCAGGAGCACCCCGGCCTCCTAAAAGAATTCGACATGCGCATCTCGGTGGCGCATGGGGTGCTC
>JADMIN010000403.1 GCA_015478575.1 Ktedonobacterales bacterium
CCAATATACCGCGTGGATCCCGCGACGACCAGCACCTTGCCGAAGGTGCCCTTATTGCTCTCTGGGAGGCGCGGCGGCAATAACGGGCGCACGACGGGCGCATCCAGCAGTTCCAGATCGCCCGTATAGGCCATCTCAGGCGGCACGCCAATACTGCCCACGCGCAGTTCGCCGACAGAGCCGGCGCCAGGGAAGAGCAGCAGCCCGACCTTCGGGCAAGCCAGCGTCACCGTCAGATCGGCGGGGATGGCGCCCGCATCCAGCGCGCCCGTGTCGGCGTTCAGCCCGCTCGGCAGGTCCACCGCCAGCACCAGCAACCGCGGGCGGCGCGCACGCTCCTCCCGCACCAACGCGAGCACCGCACCCATCGTGGCATCGAGCGGACGCGAGTGCCCCGTGCCCAGCAGCGCATCAGCGACGATATCGGCCCGCGCGATGGCCGCGCGCAGCGCGCCGTCGTCATCGCCCACGGGGAGAATCTGCCCGTCGGTCTCCAGTTGGCGATCTTGCCAGAGATAGTGGGTGACGCGAGCGCCCCACCGCGCGAGATACTCACCCATGACCTTGCCATCGCCGCCGTTGTTGCCCGGGCCGACGAGGATCAGCAGATCCCGCCCGGCGACATCCCCGCCGACGTGCGCGCGCAGGTGCTCAGCGAGACTCTGCCCAGCGTGCTCCATCAGCATCGGTGCCGTCAGGCCATACTCACGCTCCGCCCGCCGCTCGATCTCGCGCATCTGTGCGACCGTGACGACCCGCATTGTGTCGGCCCTTTCCCGTATATATCCCCACGCGCACGCCGTGTTTCTCGCTCGTCATTATAGCCACGAACCTGGGCATAAAACGAGGGCCGCGAACAAGCGAAAGGGCGACCCGAAGGTCGCCCCTCTCTCACATCAGGCGAGAAGTGAAGCGTGAGGCGGGGAGTGGATCAGCGCGCGGCGCAGGTGGCAGGCACCTGCTCTGTCACTGGCCGCCCAGCCAACTCGTTGAAGAGCCGCAGGTAGTTGCGCAGGTTCGCGGTGGAAAGGAAGTTCTGGCGGACATGCTCGTGGCCGCGGTCCGCGAGCGCCTTGGCGCGCTCAGGATGGCGCAGGATGTCGAGCACGCGATCGGTGCATTGCTCGATGGTCTCGACCAGATAGCCGGTCTTTCCCTCTTCGATCTGGAGCGGAATGCCGCCGACGTTGCCCCCGATGACTGGCTTGCCCTTCCAGAGACCCTCGGAGACGGTCAGGCCAAAGCCCTCACGCAACGACTTCTGCAAGACGACCGTGGCGCTCCGCTGGAAAGCGTTCACCTCGGCGTTGCCTACGCCATCCAGATTCGAGAGCAGATGGATATCGGGATCCGCATCGGCGTGTTCCTTGGTACGCTGGAAGTACTCCATGCCTTCGGGATCGTCATGGGCCATCGAGCCGACCATCACCAACTGCATCGCCGGGTACTCGCGCTTCACGGCGCGGTACACATCAATGACCCCCAGCGGATCTTTCCAGGGATCGAAGCGCGAGACCTGGACGAGCATCGGGCGCTTGGGATCCACACCATAGAGCTGGATAATGCTGGCGGCCTCTTCCTGGGTCATCGGCGCGTTCTTCGGGCTAAGGGGATCAATGGCTGGCGGGATGATCGCGACCTTGCCAATCTCGAGGTCGTGCTTGACATAGGATGGCAGGGTGAAGATCGCCGCGTCATACATCTGCACGAACGGACGCAAGAAGCCCCAATACGTCGGATTGGCGGCGGTCAGATCAATATGGCAGCGCCAGATCCAGCGGCCCTTGTCGCCGGCGCGCAGCATACGCAGCGGCGCGGGCTGTGGATCATGGACGATCACATAATCGAACTCATCTTCAAAATAGACGGCGTTCTCCACATTCGCATGCAAATAGGCGGCGCGCGCGGCGGGCGGGAGTTCGAGATCCATGCCCTGAAGGGCGTTGTGCATGCTCTTGGTCACGGCGAAAAAGTCATCCGTGCCAGAGATGATGCGCCACTCGGCCTCCAAGCCGGCATCGCGCATCAAAGGAATGAGTGTGTGCAGCATCTCCGCCACACCACCGCCGTATGCCGTTGACGAGATGTGCAAGACACGCGCGCCTTGAAGCGGCTTCGCGAGCTGGCGCAGTTCGGCGATCACCTCATCGCCAACGACGGACGCATAATCAGCGAGGGATTTTGTGGAGAGCACCACGTTCTGCATACCATGCGTGCGCATTTCCTCCATTGTAGCAAGGCTCCTTCATCAACCGAGTAAAGGTACAGATTTCACAGTGCCGTTCGCCGGCTTCCCACCGTTCCCGATCCACCAGTGTCTCTGGCGCGCCCGCGTACCCTGACCACAGCTCCCTCGCATGGCATCCACCCTCCTCTCAGGATCCCCTGTCAGGCGCGCGGCCGCCCGCTGTGCGTGGCCGCGTCTCGTCGCGTGGGGATGCCTCAGACTAGCACGAGACGCTGGGGAACGCATAAGGCAATAGTACTGAAAATACCGGTCGCTGCCCGGATTGATCCCCCGCGGCGCCAAGCTCATCCACGCCAAGTTCATCCACGCCAAGTTCATCCACGCCAAGTTCATCCACGCCACTCACAAACGAGCGCAGTGTACGACGAGGTTATCATCGGCCTCGACAATCTCACGCACGGCGAGCGCGCGCCGCAGTCGGCGGACCTGATCGCCCACATAGGGCGAGCGCCAGAGATTGAAGGCAGCCGTACCCTCTGAGCTTAACAGCCGGGCGACATCCCGCAAGAAGGGTGCGCCGAAGACGCCATGCGCCAGCTTGCCCGCGGTGTAGAGATCCACGCAGATATAGTCAAAGCGGTGCTCACAGCGGCGCAGATACCTGAAGGCATCCTCGGCCACCATCTCCACATGCGCCAAAGTGCCCAGGCCGAACTCATGCCGTGCCAGCCAAACGACCGCTGGATCGCGTTCCACACCGACGATCGGCAGGGGACCCCAGCGCCGCGTCAGCAGCGTCGCGATGGTGCCGCCGCCGAGTCCGAGAATCAGCACGTTGGCTGGGCGCCGCCGCGGCAGCATCGCATCCCAGATATCGGGCACGTAGCGTTCATCCACCTGCACCGACTGAATCACTCCACCCACCCGTAGCACCTTACGCCCACCTTCCAGCGCAACCGCTGGGCGCGTCACAAGCTTGCTCACCACTACCTGTCCACCCATCCCCACCGACTCGGCACGGTCCGTGCGTTGATCTCGTCTCGCTGATCTCGTCTCGCTGATCTCATCTCGCTGATCTCGTCTCGCTGGTCTCGTCTCGCTGGTCTCGTCTCGCTGGTCTCGTCTCGCTTGGGCGTGCGTGGTATCCTCGAATACAGCACACAGAGCACGCCATCTTCTAGTGTATCGCACGTCGCCTCGCACCGCTAGTAGCAGTTTTTTTCTACGGCGGTAAAGCCGGCTTAGCGGCAAGTCGTTCTTCAAGCGCCGC
>JADMIN010000404.1 GCA_015478575.1 Ktedonobacterales bacterium
TCGGGCCAAGTGTCGCGGTCGGGCCAAGTGTCGCGGTCGGGCCAAGTGTCGCGGTTGGGCCAAGTGTCGCGGTCGGGCTGGCGGCGGAGGCCTCGTCATTACTCCAAGCGGCGAGCCGACTCTCGTGTGGCGTCATCGGAGTGGCGCGCCCGGACGTCAGCCATGGCGGCGCCCCATCCGGTGACGCCGTGAGGGTCACGACGCGGCGCTGGGAAAGAGCGGGGCCACCGTTGCCCGCGCGGTCCGTCGCGTCATATTCGATGATATAGTCGCCCGGTGGGCCAGTGAGGGTGATATCCGCCGCAGCGCCACGCAGTGTTGTGTAATCGGGCGGTGTTCCCGCGACGGGATAGACGCGATAGGCGATGGAGGCGACGCCGGAACTGGCATCAACAGCTTTCAACTGGAAGCGTGTGGCAGGCGTGATCGCCGTATCCGCACCGCCCAGAAGTGCCACTGCCGGTGGCACCGAATCCAGGGTGATGACGCGCGTACGCCCTGGTGAGACGTTGCCAGCGGGATCGGTCGCGTAGTACTGGATGACGTAGGGGCCATCGGGCAAGCCGTCGCCAAGGGTGAGCGTCACGGAGGCGGGCGAGGCCCCGCCGGCGCGCGTCGTGTAGGCGGGGGCGAGGCCCGCGGTCCGCGGATAGAGCCGATAGCTGAGCGTGCGCACATCCGAGTCAGCATCGCGGGCGCTGATGGTGACCGGCGTCGTGGGCGAGACGAAAGTGCCACTCACCCGAGGCCCGCCATCCGCCCGCGAGCCGAGCGTCAGCGTCAACTCCGGCGCGGTGGTATCGCGACGCAGCAGGCTCACCGTGCCCTTCCCGAAGTTCGCCACCGCCAGATCGAGGTTGCCATCGCCGGTGAAGTCGGCTACCCCGAGCGCCTGCGCACCGTCACCCGCCGCGTAGTCCTTGGACCGCTGGAAGGTGCCGTTGCCGCGACCGAGCAACACGCTCACCGTGCCACGCACGGCATTGGCGATGGCCAGATCGGCCTGGCCGTCGCCGTTGAAGTCGGCCACGGCCACCCCCACCGCGCCGGTACCATTGTCGAGCGCGGGCGCGACACGGAAGCGCCCATCGCCCAGGCCGAGCAGCACGCGAATCGCGCCAGAGGGGGCGGCGAGCGCCAGGTCGGGGCGCTTGTCGCCGTTGAAATCGCCGACGGCGAGCGCCTGCGCGGGGCTGGTGAGCGCGTAGTTCTTCGCGGGAGCGAAGGAGCCATCGCCCCCCCCCAGTAGAATGCTCAACGAGGCGGTGCCCGTGGCTGGGTCGCCCGCATTGGCGACCGCGAGATCAGGAATGCCATTGCCCTTGAAGTCCGCGATGGCCAGCGTACGTGGGCCAGCGTCGGTGGGGTAGCTCACCCGAGGCAAAAAGCCATTGTCTCCATCATTGAGCAACACGCTGACCGTGCCGCTATTCGCGTCAGCCGTCACGAGATCGGGGCGGCCGTCACCGTTGAGATCGGCGACCGCGAGGGCCATGGGGAAGAGGCCGGTGGCATAGAAGACGGGGGCACCGAAGCCGCCACGCCCATCGCCCAAGAGCACACTCACGCCATTATCGCCAGAATCGGCGACGGCGAGATCGGCGTAGCCATCGCCGTTGAAATCAGCCGTGACGATTCCCAGGGGGGCCGTGCCAGCGGGAGAGCGCACGGCGGCGGCGAAGCCACCGCGCCCATCGCCCAAGAGCACACTTACGCCATTGTCGTTCGCGTCCGCGAGCGCGAGGTCGGGGTGGCCATCGCCGTTGAAATCGCCTACTGTCACCGCGCTCGGTCCTTGGCCCGCGGCATACTCAGTCTGTGGCAGCAGTGCGAAGGGCAGCACCGTGGGGGGCACCGTCGCCGCTTCGACGTGCCCAGCCAGTGCCGCGGGCAGCAACGCCAACAGCAGCGCGGGGATGAGCGCGAGCGCCCGGAACTGGTGCCACGCCGGGACGGCGCCGCGCGGGCGCGGCGCCGCGGAAGGACGCGGAACACGGGAACGGGAGCGCACGGTAACACCTCCGACGGCGCGGCTGTAGCATCTGGGAGCCGCCGCCCGTCTGCCGCTCCGACGCACCTGACCATCCAGCGCCTAAGAATCCTTTAGCTCTATGCTACCATGTCCTCCCCGCCTGTGGGAATGCTAATTTCGTGGCACTGTGGTGGAGCTTGGGTAGGGATGTGTCGCGCCACAGGACCGCACCACTATTTCTCCCCAGTTCCTCTTCAGCGCGAACGGCTGTCTGGTGAGCCACCCGCGTTTCAATGCCACGTCACGCGCAAGGCGGGAGGAACTGGTTGGTATAGGCGGCGGCGTAGTCTGGCGGGCCGGTGAGTGGGTTGCCGTTCGCATCTACCAGCGCCTGATGGGTATACATGAAGCGCGGATAGTTGGTCCACTTCGCCAGCGTCTGCTCGCCCCAGCACGGCGCGCCTTGCAGATAGATCGGGCTGAGGTAGTCCTGGCTGGCATAGACAAAGCTCGTCCCTTGGAAGCTGCCCGCGGGCGCCCCCTTGATCAGCAGGTCCGCCGCCGCGCGTGGATGTGCGCTGGCATAGGTGTAGCCCTGGGCGGTCGCCTTCAGGAAGCGTCTGATAACGTCGGGGTATTGCTGAATCAGGCGCGTGCTGGTGATGAGGACGGGCGTGTAGTAGTCAGGGAGACAGTAGTCGGTGATGGGAAAGACATTGAGCGCGATGCCCTTTTGCTGTGCCTGGAGCGTGTCGTAGGCATGAAAGACCCAGGCGAAGTCGAAGCGACCACTCTGGAGCGCGGTCAGCGCCGAGACATCGGTGGAGGTGTAGTGGAAGCTGGGGTTCGTCGCTCCGCCGCAACTGAGCACCTGCTCGATCACTGGCTTCTCATACTGCGGCGCGCCAAAGCCGGCGTAGCGCTTGCCCGCGAGCTTGGCCACCGTATCCAGCCCAGAGCTTTTCAGCGTGACCAACTCAGAAGTGTTGTGCCGCAGAATGGCGGCGATCGAGACGAGCGGGATGCCCGCGGCCCGGCTGGAGGTGACGGCCTCGGTATAACTGATGGCGAAATCGGCCTTGCCCGCGCCCACCAGCGCCTCTGGCGCCGTCGCGCCGGGCTGGATGAACGTGAGGTTGATGCCGTTCTGGCGATACCAGCCCTGCTCATAGGCGGCATAGATGCCAGTATGGTTGGTGTTGGGCGTGTAATCCCACGCCAGCGAGACGGTGGCCACCGGCCCGCTATAGCTGGACGATGACGAGGGAGTGGCACATCCCGCCGCCAGCAGCGGCACGAGCGCGGCGACGCCCGCGATGAGCGCCCAGTGGGCACGTCGCCCGGCGCCTAGAAGCCAATAGATGCGCATGTGTCTTCTCCTTTTGAGCTTGTCCCTGGCCCCCGCCTGTACGATTCTCATCACCCGGCGCATGATGGCGCGTGCGGGGCGGTTAGGCCCGCTCCAGGTAATACCAGGGCAGGGC
>JADMIN010000405.1 GCA_015478575.1 Ktedonobacterales bacterium
TCATATCAACTCGGCGCTCGACCACAAGCCTCAGATGACGATGGATGACGGCTGCGATCTCGTCAGCTACCTCCACAAGGAGCGGCCGGACCTCATCCCCAACGTCATCGCTGGCACCGAAGAGACGACGACCGGCGTCATCCGCCTACGCAGCATGCAGCGGCAGGGTGTCCTCAAGTTCCCCGTCCTCGCCGTCAACGACTCCGACACCAAGCACCTCTTCGACAACCGCTATGGCACCGGCCAGAGCACGGTGGACGCCATCATCCGCGCCACCAACCTGCTGCTGGCCGGGCGCAACTTCGTCGTCGCTGGCTATGGCTGGTGCGGCAAGGGCGTGGCCTCGCGCGCGAAGGGCATGGGCGCCAACGTCATCGTGACCGAGGTAGACCCGGTGCGCGCCATCGAGGCCGTCATGGACGGCTTCCGCGTCATGCCGATGCGCCAGGCGGCGGAGATTGGCGATATCTTCGTGACCGTGACAGGCGATCTCAACGTGCTCGACCGCGCCCACCTAGAGCGCATGAAGGACGGCGCGATCATCGCCAATAGCGGCCACTTCAACGACGAGATCAACATTTCCGCGCTGGAAGCGCTCGCGACCGGCGGCCACCGCCCCGCGCGCGACTTCATCGAGGAATACAGCTATAGCGATGGGCGGCGCGTCTATCTGCTGGCCGAGGGCCGACTGGTGAACCTCTCGGCGGCGGAGGGCCACCCCGCGAGTGTGATGGATATGAGCTTCGCCAACCAGGCGCTGGGCGCGGAGCATATGTTGCGTCAGGGCGGCATGCTGCAACCAGGTGTTTATACCATCCCCACCGAGACTGACCAAGAGATTGCCCGACTCAAGCTCATCGCGATGGGCGTGGAGATTGACACCCTCACGCCAGAGCAGAGTGCCTATCTTGCAAGTTGGGAATCGGGGACGTAACCCCCTAGCTTCCTTCCTTGGGCAAAGGCAGGGAAGAGAGACCGCGTGCCCCAGCCGCCCTTTCCGCGAGGAAGGGGTAGGCTGGGGGACGAGGAGACGAGGCATCGTATCACCAGCACCCTGCCAGCCCTTGCGCGGGCTGGCTAGCCGCCGGTGGTACCGGCGCATCCACGACGCGAGACAGCACAAGACCTGAACATGACCTCCCACGAGTAGTGAGCGCATGGCGACGCGCGAGAAAGCGAGCAAGCATGAGCGGCGGCAGCAGCTTCATGACCGATCCGAAGGCCTTTTTCACCAGTGAGAGTGTGACCGAGGGGCACCCCGATAAGCTCTGTGACCAGATCAGCGATGGCGTGCTCGACGCGATGCTGCGCGATGACCCGCTCTCGCGGGTGGCGTGCGAGACGGCGACGACGACCGGCCTCGTGCTGGTGGCGGGCGAGATCACCACGACGACCTGGGTAGATATTCCTGAGATCGTACGTAACACCATCAAACAGGTCGGCTACGTTGACGCGCGGTACGGCTTCGATTACCGCACCTGCGGCGTCGTGACCTCCATCGGCAAGCAAAGCCCCGATATTGACCGCGGTGTCAGTGCCTCCATCGAATATCGCGAGCGGCTGGCCAGCGGTGGCCTGAGCGACACGGAGCTAGACGCCATCGGCGCGGGCGACCAAGGCATGATGATCGGCTTTGCCTGCAACGAAACCGATGTGCATATGCCAGCGCCGATCTACTACGCGCATGCCCTGACGCGCCGCCTCTCTGAGGTACGTCGCGCTTCATGGGAAGGCCGCGGCCCGATGGCCTACCTGCGCCCAGACGGCAAGAGCCAGGTCACGATGCAGTACGACCGTGGCCGACCCGTGCGGGTGGATACAGTGGTCATCTCGACGCAGCACGCTGAGGAGGCCACACCGGAGCAGATCCGCGCCGATGTCATCGCGCACATCATCAAGCCGGTCATCCCCGCCGAGTTGCTGGATGAGCAGACGCGCTACCTCGTCAACCCGACTGGGCGCTTCGTCGTCGGTGGCCCAATGGGCGACGCCGGGCTGACCGGGCGCAAGATCATCGTGGATACCTACGGCGGCTTCGCCCGCCACGGCGGCGGTGCCTTCAGCGGCAAAGACCCGACAAAGGTGGACCGCTCGGCGGCCTATGCGGCGCGCTACGTGGCGAAGAACATCGTCGCGGCGGGCCTAGCGGACCGCTTCGAACTCCAGATCTCCTATGCCATCGGCGTGGCGCGCCCGCTCTCGCTCTTCGTCGAGACGTTCGGTACGGGCAAGCTCTCGGATGAGCGCATGATCGCGCTGATCCACGAGCATTTCGACCTGCGCCCGGCGGGCATCATCCAGTCGCTGGACCTACGCCGTCCCATCTATCAGCCCACCGCCGCGTTCGGCCACTTTGGCCGCGTCGACATCGAGGCACCATGGGAGCGCCTCGATAAAGTGGAGGCGCTGCGCAAGGCGGTCGGCGCCTCGGTGAGCGCATAAACTCCCCACCCCTGTAGACTTCTCACCCCTGGCCCCCGCGGAGGCCAGGGGTGCCCTACCCTCTCATCACCTGGGCAGCCTCCATCACCTGGGCAGCCTCCATCACCTGGGCAGCCTCCATCTCCTTAGCGACGGACGACCCAGCCCATCGCGCTGCGGGAGCTTCCTGCCGTTCACGCGCGGATGCCCATTCCCAGGTGTGGGGAAGAGGAACAGTCGCACCTCCCAGGCGGAGAGCAGATCTGGCCGCGCCAGCCCTACCCACCCGCCCAGTGGTGCGCATCAGGCGAATTAGCTGACTGACGAGGAGGAGGAGGAGCGACCCCGGCTGGCCGCGCCGCCCTTGCGGCCCGCCATACGCGCCTCCTCACTGGTCCATTCGTGCGCGGTGCGGTGGATATGGGCGGCCCGTCCACCTTTGCTAGCGATCTCACGTTGCTTCTGCGGGTCCATCGAGGCGAAGCCCCGCCCCTGACCCCTGCGCTCCCCGTTCATCTCTTGTGCCATCTGCTGTGTGCCTCCTCATCTGTGTGGACGTACATCGTCGCTGTGGATGACCATCTTGGTTGTCTTCTCGATTGCCAGGGAGAACAGCCGCCGCCGACCAGGCGGCTTTCCCACGTCGCGGCCACTGAAGGCCAGCGGATGCTGGTGCGAGCGGCGCGGCGCTCACTGTTCCCGCGGCGTATGGCTACAAGTCTCGTGCCACGGATGGGTTGGATTGCTGGCCGATACAATAGAACAGAACAGAACAAGCCAATGCGTGGGCAAACCTTTGGAGTCGCGGCTCTGTGCGGAGGAACGGAGATGCTGCCCATTATAGCAGAGATGGGCAAGAGATCCCACCCCCGCACAGCGCTTGTGCATGGTCGAGGGGCAAGAGCGACAGCTTCCTTCCGCTGGGAAGCTCGCAGGGGCACCCACCAGCGTCTGCTAGAAGAGGGCGCAGGTGCATCTATGCTCCCCCCGTTGGATACGCCGCGCGCCGTCCCGATCGCCGCCTGC
>JADMIN010000406.1 GCA_015478575.1 Ktedonobacterales bacterium
CTGTAGTGGATCGGCGTCTGGACCTCGCCCGCGCCTTCCACCGGGAGGAGCCGCGCGCCCACCGGCAGATAGAGCCGCGGCAGCTTATCTGGGCCAGCGGCACCCGAGGCCACATAGCCTCCACCCAAGCAG
This sequence comes from Ktedonobacterales bacterium, assembly GCA_015478575.1. Lineage (GTDB taxonomy): Bacteria > Chloroflexota > Ktedonobacteria > Ktedonobacterales > JADMIN01 > JADMIN01. Next base: position 133 of record JADMIN010000406.1, read on the forward strand.
GTCTAGAGGTCTGGACGTGGCTGGCGCACGATTTCAATGGCAAAGCCCGCCGCTGGCAGATAGCGGAACTCGCGGTAGGTGTCGAAGAGCGCCGGGCTGTAGAACGCCGAGCCAACCGTGATCTCGGTCACGACGGGTTCCGCCCCGGTCGTCGCCATGCTGCCCGTGCCACCGCCATTGATGAAGCGCGGCGAGAGGCCAAAGGAGTGGAGCAGCGCGACCAATGCGCCCCGCCGCGCGGCCACCTCCCGCGCCGAGCGCCGCTTGAGCCGCCGCACCAGCGCGCTCTTGAGCCGCTGGCCAGGAACCTGGTCACCCACGCCCGCGATCTGCGCCTCATAGCCCATCACGCCGTCGAGCCAGACGGCGGGCGAGGCGACGATACGCTCGATCACCGGGCGCGCCAGCGCCGGGCTGCGCAGCGGCGAGCGCCAGACACCGAAGCGCAACCCCGGCAGATCCAGCGACATATCCATCTCCAGGCAAAGGGGCAGGCGCACCCCTCGCCACTCCGCCACCCGCTCCGCCTGCTCGACGTGGGCCACGCTATCCACCATGAGGGTAATGCGCGCACCAGCGGCGGTCGCCTCCGCGACCGCCGCGATATCTGTCGCGGAGGGCGTGGGGTAGCCAATCAGCAGGTCATCGAATCCTTGCGCGGCAAGAGAGATGGCCTCACGCGCCGTGAAGCACATCACACCCTGAAAGCGCGAGTCCGCCGCGAGGATGCGCCGCAGCAGCGCAACACTGCGCAGCGACTTGGAGGCGAGGCGCACCCGCTTCTCGCCCGCGCGGGCGAGCACCTGCCGGACATTTTCATCCAACAGATCGAGATCCACATACGCGAACGGCATGGCCCGGCCCGCGAAGACCGACCGATACGCGGCATAGTCGCGGGCCAGCGTGGGCGGGCGGGCGGGCGCCGCGGTGGATGCTGCCGCGCGGTGGGTGCCATTCGCTGGCACCACCGTTTGGCCTGAAGCCAGCCCGCCTTGCTCTTCGGGCTGCTGATCTCGCATGCGCTTTCCCCCTTCGTGCTTCCAGTTCCGCACTCGCCACCCGTCTCCGGCCTACTCCGTCTCCTGCCTACTCCGCGGACGGCGGTGGCATGGCCCGCACGCCCCGCGCGACGACCGCGCCATTGGCGGGCACCGCCGCGCCCTCCGCCAGCGCGACCACGGCGGCGATCAGATTGGCCAAGTCGTGGCGCGCGCGGTCGCGGTCGTGGTCGCTGATGAACTGTAAGATCATGCCATCCAGGCCACCAACGACGAAGCGTGCCAACTCGGCGCACGAGATGGCGCAGACTTGCGCTGCCGCGGCGCAGGCCTCCGTGAAAAGCGCCTCGACCACAGCACAATAGCCGTCGTACTGCTGCTTGGCCAGCCAGGCCGACGCGGGGTGCCGCAGCGCGTAGAGCGTCAACTCGTATTGCATCACCTGTAACTCAGGCGATGCCTCGACCGATGCCCAGAAGGCCGTCAGACTCTCGGCGATGGCCTCGCGTAGCCCCGCGCCGACCGGCACCGCCGCGCGCGCGATCTCGTTGGTGATGCGCATCATCTCACGCAGCACGGCGAGCAACAGCCCATCTTTATTGCCAAAATAATAGCCGAGCGTCGCCTGGTTCACCTGGGCTTCCGCCGCGATCTTACGGGTGGTGGCCTCGGCGAGGCCATCGCGGGCCAGCACGCGGATGGCCGCCGCGAGAATCGCGTCGCGCCGGTCACGACTGGCTGAGTCAGTTCGCGACATGTGCCGTATGCTCCTCCCCTTGCGCTCCCACCGTCGCGCGCTTACCGTCGCGCGCTCACTTCGCCACCAGAGCGGTTATTCAAGCGTTTGACTAGTTGGACGGCATTGTACCTGGATGGTGTGAGGCTGTCAAGCACACCCGCGCGGGCGCCCGCCGGGGCGGCGTTGGCTGGTTGCGGTCCAGGCGGATGGGCCGTATAATGATCTGGATGTACCAGGGCGACAATCCTCATACTCGGAGGTCCAGATGACAACGAACGTCTCCGTACCAAAGACGGGCACCGGCGCCCGCACCCTCGACCGGGTCGAGCTCTACCGCACGATGGTGCTGGCGCGCACCATGAACGATGTCTTCAAGGCGCGCAAGACGCAAGGCAAGTTCCCATTCTATATTGGATGCGCCGGGCATGAGGCCTGCGCCGCCGTAGTCGCCGCGCTCGACGACGAGGACTGGCTCTCCTTCTACTATCGCGACTTGGCCGGCTGGCTCCAGCGCACGCGAGACGTGCTGGCACCGGTGCGTGCCGCCTACTCACGCACGACCGACCCCATGTGCGGCGGGCGCAATATGCCCTCGCACTACAGCAGCCGACAGTACCATGTTCTGCCGACCTTCAGCGAGGTCGCGGGGCTGGCGCCCTTCGCTGGCGGTGTCGGCTGGGGCTTCAAGCGCGACGGCAGCCGCCGTGTCGTGCTCTTCTCCACCGGCGACGGCGGCGTGGCGACGAATGATTTCAACGTGCTGCTGCGACAAGCGACCGTCCATAAGCTCCCCGTGCTGATCGTCGTCTGGAACAACCACTGGGCGATCATGACCGAGCAGCAAGCGCAGTGGGCCGGCGACCTCACCGCGCAGGTCCGCGCGATGGATGCCATCGCAGTGGATGCCAATGGCGCGGACCCGCTCGAGATGTACGAGACCACGCGCCAACTCACCGAGCGCCTGCGCAATGGCGAAGGCCCCGCCTTCATCCATGCCCACACGGGCCTGCTCGATGCGCACTCCAGCAGCACCGACATCCGCCGCTATCGCACACGCGAGGAGATCGAGGAGACGACACGCACCCAAGATCCCGTCCGCCACCTAGGCGAGCTCCTCATTGAGCGTGGTGAGTTGCGCCCCGAGGATGTCGAGCGCATCCGTGACGAGGCGAAGGCCATGTATGATCGCGCCGAGGAGCTTGTGCTCACCGAGCCAGAGGTGTCCGCTGAGCGCGTCACCGAGCGCGTTCTCCAGATTCCCGGCTGGTCGCCTCCCGCCGCGCTTGGCCCAGCCAAGAAGATGCAGATGATCGAGGCGGTGAACGACGCGCTGGTGGAGATCGTGAAGCGCGACCCTGGCTTCTTCGTCTTCGGCCAAGATGTCGGCAGCGCGACCGGCGGCGTCTTCAACGCGACCCTCCGGCTAGCGAAGGAGCTGCCTGGCACCGCCATCAGCAGCGCGCTCAACGAGCAGCTCATCGCTGGCATCGCCGCTGGCTGCGGCATGGCGGATGACCGCGCACGCTGTGGTGAGATCCAGTTCGTGGACTACCACCAGTCCGCGACGCAGACCATTCG
>JADMIN010000407.1 GCA_015478575.1 Ktedonobacterales bacterium
TCGTCCTCATGCCTCTATGCTACACCGCTGTGCAAGTCCGCCTGACCTACTACCGTGGGCGTGGACATCGGGAGGCCGCATCTATGGGAACGCGGTGCTCGCCTTGGCCTACAAGCTCAGGCCAGCGCGCTCGCGCAGTTGCCATGCCTGCTTGAGCACGGCCAGCGCACGATCGCCTTGGCCGCGCTCCTCTAGGTAGGCGGAGTACCGTTTGTAGGCCTCGCTCAATGGCTGTGAGGCATCGGCTTCGCGCAGGAACTCGATCGCCCGCTCGAAGCTGCGCTCAGCGCCGCTATAGTCGCGTGTGGCGTTGAGCACCTCGGCCTGGGCCAGATGCGCCTCGCCTTCCAGCACGGCATCCCGCAGCGCGGCGGCCAGGCGCATCGCCTCATCGGCGGCCCGCGTCGCGTCTTCCGTTCGCCCCTGCTGGAGGTAGATGATGGCGAGGCCGCGCTGCGCTTCCGCCGCGCCATGCGGATCACGACGGCGCTCGGCCATGGCGTATGCCGTTTGCAAGTGGACAAGCGCATCTTCTGGCTGGCTGAGCAGCGCGTAGACATTGCCCAGCCGGTTATAGACCTGCCCGATGAGCTGTTGGTTGCCAGCTTCCTCGAACGCCGCCGCGCTGCGGAGGGCATACGCCCGCGCCCGCCTGACATCACCCTGGCTCGCGTAGGTGGTACTCAGGGTCCAGTAGGTGGTGCCGAGTTGCTCAGGATTGACGATCTCACCCGCCAGTGTCGCCGCCTGGCTCAGGGCCTCCATCGCGGGCGCATACTCCCCCAGGTGGCGGTTCTCATCGCCGATGTGGTACAGGACGCTCAGTTGGAAGAGCGGATCGCGCATGGTGCCTTTCGCGATGGCGTCCTGGCAGACCTGGTACTGTTCGAGGGCAAGCTGATGCTTGCGCAAGGCGCTGTAGATATTGCCAAGCTCTAGGTAGAGCCAACCGCGCTGATCCTGATCGCCATTGCGCTCAGCCAGGCTGACGGCTTCGAGGAACTCGCGCCGCGCATCATCAGCCCGTCCGAGCTGACCGTAGCAACGGCCCAGATACCAGTGCAGGAGGGTCTGCTCGTGCGGCGTGAGGTTGCGGGTGCGCAGGCGCAACAGCACGTCCACGGCGTCGCTGGCTCTCTGCTGGCGTAAGAGGATGAGTCCCTCGCGCAGCCGATTTTCATTCTCAGCGCGTTCTGGCGAACTCTCCCCACGCTCGGCCGAAGGCAGCGGTGGAATCGGCATGCTGTCGTCCTCGCGCAACAACTCGGACAGCGGCACATACAACCGTTCGGCCAATTTCTCAAGCGCCCCTAAGGAGGGGCGGATCTGGCCGCGCTCCACCGCGCTGATATACGAGACCGAGAACTGTTTTTGCGCGACCTCGCTTTGGGTGAGATTGCGCGCGAGGCGAGCACGGCGAATGCGAGCGCCGAGGCGTACCGCTGGCGCATCGCGGGTAGCGCTCTGTTCTGTCATAGCGAGCGGCATCTCTTTCTTATGCACGACAGCAACATCAACATGGCGAACCACACATCCATTGGCGAAGGATGCATCATTCACGAACACTCAATGAGGAGCGAGCAGCGGGCGCGTGAAAGCGAGCGAATGGCACCCGTGCCTCGCTCGCGGACGAGCGCGCCGAAAGCCTCACCCTGGCAAGTACACCAGTAATCGCACCGCGATACCGCACGACACTCTGAGATATATTCTAGTCATACTTACTGCCACTCGTCAAGAGCATGCAGCGGAGCTATTCATCACCTGCCCGTACAGCACGAAGTATGTCATCTAACGATGTGTCTTCTCGGTGGAGGCTGTCTCTCTCCTTGAAGGAGGCAGGATACCTATGGGGGGTTTTGCTCTGGTCTCTCGTTCAGTACAATTGCGCACAATAGCACCTGTGCAACCGTCTATCGAAGCCGACGAGAGGGCCAGCGCTCGCCACGTCAGCCCGACGATGACAGAGCAAACGAGCATGTTGCCAGCGGATGCGCCGCGGGTCTCACCGTCTGCCTTGCGTATGGTACACTAGCATTGAGGAGAGGCTTGCGCGAGTACGTAGACAGTGCTTGCTTGCCTCGCTCCACCGCGAAAAGGCGCAGGGTGATGGGGACAGGGCAGAATGAGCGCCTCGTGTGGGCGACAGGCGCTGGGCGCATCCGTTACTGCACGCGGTGTCGCCAACCGGAGGGCGCGTGCCACTGTGGCAGCGGCGCGGACACCGCGGCGCACCGGACAGGAATGCCAAGCGATGGCATCGTTCGCCTGGCGCGTGAGAAGAAGGGCCGTGGCGGTAAAGTCGTCACCGTGGTCTATGGAGTGCCTGGCGGCGATGAGGAGTTGACGCGGCTCGCCCAGGAGCTTAAACGCTTCTGCGGCGCGGGAGGAACCGTCCGAGATGCCGCTATCGAGCTACAGGGCGAACACCGCGAGCGCCTGAAACCGCGCCTAGAGGCGCTTGGCTACCGTGTCAAACTGGCTGGCGGATAGCGTTCGTCAAGCGTATCGCCCGGCACCGTATCAGGCAGGCGACACCACGGAGACCCCATGATCGAGATCGCACCTGGACTCGCCATCGCCTGGTCGCCAGTCTACCAGCCGGCATGGGATGCCTGCCCGGCGGCGTATGTCGCATGTGGCGCCGTCAGTTGGGGGCGCAGCCGCCGCCTCGCGCGAGCGCAGGATGCCAGCCGCCATTTCAAAGCTTATCTGGGCATCCAGCACTTCGATCCCATGCGGTGGCACGTCGCGGGGGAAGCACGCACCGCCTATTTTCTCTCGCTCTTCCTCGGCGGGCGCACGATCTCACTGCGCACCTATGCCACGCTGGCCGAGGCCCTGGCCGCACTGCGGTCGTTTCATGCCACGCTGCCCCCTCGGCCCGGCGAGAGCGCCACCACGGAAAGCGCCACCACAGAGGGTCATCAATAGCGCTCCCGAAGGTGCTCCCTCGTGCTAGAATGAGGCGACGCGAGGCGAGAGGTGACGCGCGATCTCAGCGTGGCTCTCAGGCGCTGGCGTGGGCGATAGGGAGCGCGGTATGCGACACCAGCAAAGCATGGATGGGCAAGATATGGCCTCCACCGGGGGACGACGGCTGCGCCTGGCCCTGGCCCAGATCAACGTCACCGTAGGCGACTTAGCGGGCAATGTCGAGTGTGTGCTACGCGCGGCACAGCGCGCCCACGAAGCCGGTGCCACCGTCGCCTGTTTTCCAGAGTTGACGCTGCCTGGCTATCCCCCAGAGGATCTGCTGCTCAAGCCGGGCTTTGTGACCGACAACCTGCGCGCACTGCGGCACCTTGCGAAGGCGACTGTCGCGTTCCCCGGCATGACGCTGGTGGTAGGCTTCGCCGACCGCGAGGTGGATATCTACAATGCCGCGGCTCTGCTCTTCGAGGGGAAGCACGTCGGCACCTACCATAAGCACTATCTGCCCACC
>JADMIN010000408.1 GCA_015478575.1 Ktedonobacterales bacterium
CCACCTTCTGGCGGCACGCCACCTTCTGGCGGCACGCCACCTTCTGGCGGTACGCTCTCTGAAGCGGCGGGGTAGCGCACAGGCACAGCAGGCATACCTGACTGCGTCAGGGACACATAGTCTAGATCCTCGGTCAGCTTGGTGGAGGAGATGGCCCCGACCAGTAGCCATGCCAGCGGCACCAATGGTGGCAGCGTCCACGTCGCGTCGGCAAAGCCATGAATGGTGAGCGCCGCCAGCGCCGCCAGCACGCCCGCGAAGAGCGGGCGCGTGTGCCAGTCGGCGCGCTGATAGTTGTGCGCGCCGCGTCGCAGTGACCGGACAAGGATGAGGACGTAGACGATCAAGACGGGGATGCCCGCCAGCGCCGCAAGCTCGAGAAATGAGTTGTGCGGGTGACTGTCAGGAATGGTCTGCAGCGCCGAGCGGTATGGCTCGGAACGGATATCATAGACTTTGCCGGTGCCCAGGCCCAGGCCCAACAGTGGATGCGTGCGGATGACGCTGAGTGCCGTCTCCCAGATGCCGACGCGCAACGACAACTCACCGGGCTTGGTGGCATGGCTGATCAAGCGCGCGAGCTCGACTGGAAAGGCGATGCGCGCGACGAGGGCGAGCGCCGCGGCGCCGATCAGCGCGAAGGCGGCATAGCGACGGCGCACCGCCAGCACCACGAAGAGCGCGATGCTCGCGATGAGAGCGAGCCATGCCGCGGCAGTGTAGGTCAGGAGCAACCCCAGCAAGATCAGCAGCGCCTCAGTGAGATAAAGCCCGCGCTTCGCCCACGAGGAGGCGCCGAAGAGCAGCCCAGCGGGCAGAAAGAACGAGAAGGCTAGATACGCGCCGTTCGAATCGGGATTGAGCAGGAACGAGCTGGCGCGGATGATCTTCGTATACTGAAAGCGGAAGTAGTTGTGTTCCCGCAGAAAGGCCAGTTCTTTGGCTGTCGCCAGCGGAAATATGCCCGTGCGCGCCAGGATCAGGCTATGCACCGCGATGAGTGTACCGAGAATGGCCAGCAGATTCATGAGCAGGCGCAACTGCGAGACATTGGTGATGACCAGATTGCCCAGTGCCCACGCACACAGCGCCAACACCACGATGTTCAGGAAGTAGGCGACCGCATCTATCAGACTCAGGCTGCGAGGAATCGCCAGCGCGACCAGCACCAGCAGCACCGCCCAGAGCTTGAGATCCGGCAGCAGTGCCCACGGGCGCTCCACTGATTGTGTGATGAAGATCACGGCGAGCAGTGAGAGACTGACGAGCAGCGCGACGAACGGGAACCCGTGTGGCATCGCGATGAGTTGGTAGTAGTCAATCAGGATGGCGACGAGAATGACGACCGATGCCGTCACGACATCGCGGCGCAGGGCGACCACGCCCGCCAAGAAGAGCGCCAAGATGATCAGCTCAGCCGGCGTCGTGCGCAGGCTCCGCACGACCACGCCGCCAAGGAAAAGCAGCAGCGCCAGACCAATGCTCAGCCAGGGCAGGCGCGCGCGTACCCGCGGCCCATACACCAGCCAGGCGCTCTTTCCTGCCGCGTTCGCGCCTCGTGCGCTCATGATCGAACCTCGCTCTGGTGGTAGATCGCGCGGCTGCTCAGATGACGCGGCGCGCCCCGGTACTTCCAACCCTATGCCAAATCAGTATAGCGAATGTGGCCAGGGAAAGTAACTCCCCTAGCCCCAAGGCGACGCGCTCGGCACGGGCAAATTCTGGGCTGGTGCGTCTCCACACGCTCATTTCACTCGTCACCTGGTACCCGTTCCGCAGCCAACGTTTCGCGTGAGGGTGCGCCTGGTCGCTGGCTCACCACGGCGATCACGTGGGTATTGAGGAAGCGCAGCCGCTCCAACGTGTTAGCGAGCCACCACGAGCGCGGCGCGAGCCGGCGCGAGATCGGTGGCGCGAGCACGATACGCCGTGCTTCAAATTGCGCGCCAGGGCGCAAGAAGAGCGTGCGCATCTTCCGTGCCGGGAAGCCGCTCACCGCCGAATTCCTTGGGTTGTTAAAGCCGAAATCATGGCAGAGAATCACGCCACCAGGGGCGAGGACACGCCACATTTCATCTGCGACCTGCTGACGCACGTGCGCATCAAGGATCGAACTGAAGACGAGGAAGCTCATCACCAGATCAAAGCTCCCATCAGGATAGGGCAACTCATGCGCGCTGCCGAGATCCCAGCGGATCGCGGGGTTCAGGGCACACGCGGCCTGAATGCGCTCTGGTAGCAGATCAATACCCGTGAGATTCTCTGGGTGCGCGCCATAGTCGAGAAAGCGGCGTAGGTGATGGCCCCGCCCACAGCCAACATCAAGGATCTTCCTATCCGCCAAGGAGAAGGAGGTCATTGCCCGGTGTTTGAGTAGCGCTAGCATGTTGCGCTCGAGGCTATGCACGTGTAGGAGCGTAGCCTCGTTGAAGAACGAGTAGCGTCCTGATGGTGATTTGCCAAGGACGTCGCGCTGCGCGTATTCCCTTGTGATGCGCTGGAGCTCCTGAGGCGTCGTGTTTTCTTGTGGCTGCATTCCGCTTCTCCTTGGGCTTGGCATACTCATGCTACTTGGATGTGGTTTCGCGTGTAGGGTTACTTGATCCACAGCTTGTAGCCGCGACTCCTGACCTCCGCCCATCGCACCGCACGCGCTTCCCCTCTCCTATCGCCTTGATCTCTCTCATCTTGATCTCTCTCATCTTGATCTCTCTCTCAATACTACAGTCTCGGTCAACGAGCAGAGCGCGAGGACGCGAGGACGCGAGGCGCATGCATGCTCCCGCGGAACCCCGATGGCACGCTTGCCCGCTTGATGTTACTCCTTCCGCTCATCAGTAGTCAAAAATGGGGGCGGTCACGCCGCGCACTAGGACTATCCGGTAGAGCATTACGCTCTAGCGAACGAGAGCGCATAAAATCGGTGGGCGAGGGAGAACACAGATGAGCGAGGTATTCATTCATCCGACCGCGGATGTGAGCCAAGACGCGCGGGTCGCCGACGGCACCAAGATCTGGAGCTATGCGCAGATCCGTGAAGGCGCGCAGGTCGGCGCGGAGTGCGTCATCGGCAAGAATGTCTATGTGGATTTTGGTGTCCATATCGGCAATCGCGTGAAGATTCAGAATAACGTCTCAGTCTACCACGGCGTGACGATCGAGGATGGCGTCTTTGTCGGTCCGCACGTCTGCTTCACCAATGATCTGCTGCCGCGCGCCATCACGCCCGATGGCCAGCTCAAAGGGACCGATGATTGGGAGGTCGGGCCAATTGTGGTGCGCTATGGCGCGTCGCTTGGCGCGAACTCAACCATCGTGCCCGGTGTGACCATCGGCTCCTTCGCATTGGTCGGCGCGGGCGCGGTTGTCTCGCGCGATGTGCCAGATCACGGGCTGGTCTATGGCAATCCCGCCCGACTGCATGGCTACGTCTGTCG
>JADMIN010000409.1 GCA_015478575.1 Ktedonobacterales bacterium
AAGTAGCATCTTTGCCGATAACATCGGGGCGGGCGGGCGGGATCCCAGAGTAGCGGGCCAGCCCTCGCGGTGGGCCAGCCTCGCGCCGTCAACGGCGCGGCTCATCCCGTTGCCCACCCGCCGCGCGCATGCAGCCGGATTACCCGTGAATCTTCAGCCCAAGGTCTCCCCCAACCGTATCACCAAATCCGATGCGAGCCATGCCCCTATCGAATGCGCCCCCTGCTACACTCTGCGACAGAGAGCTGGTAGCGAAGCGAGGGCATCGCCCACCCGCCGCGCTATACTCCTTCGATAGGGCTTACCGTCATCGCCGAGGATGACCGCTTCCCCGCGCTGGCACCATCCTCAGCCACTCACAGCGTTTTAGGAGTGCCGCCTATGTCGCCCATCTCGCCCATGTCGAATACCTTCGGTGCCCGCGCGAGCCTTTCCTCCGCCGCTGGCGCCACCAGCATCTATCGCCTCAGCGCGCTGGCCGGCCAGACGCGGCTCCCGCTGGAGCAATTGCCCATCACCGTGCGCATCCTGCTGGAGAACCTGCTGCGGCAGCACGACCTCCAACCGGGGCTGGTCCGTGAGGAGGAGGTGCGCACCCTAGCCGGCTGGCAGCCCGGACAGACCGCCAGCTATGAGTTCCCCTTCCTCCCCGCGCGCGTGCTCATGCAGGACTTCACCGGCGTCCCCGCCGTCGTGGACCTCGCGGCAATGCGCGACGCGGTGCGGACGCTCGGCGGCGACCCAGAGGGCATCAACCCACTCGTGCCCGCCGACCTCATCATCGACCACTCCGTCCAAGTAGACGCCTTCGGCACGCTCAACGCCTTCGCCACCAACGTCGAGCGCGAATATGAGCGCAACAGCGAGCGTTATGCCCTGTTGCGTTGGGCGCAGCGCGCCTTCAAGGATTTCAGCGTCGTGCCGCCCGGCACCGGCATCTGCCACCAGGTGAACCTAGAATACCTAGGCAAGGTCGTGCAGACGCGCACCGGCCCCGACGGCCAGCCCATCGCCCTGCCCGATACCCTCGTGGGCACCGACTCACACACCACCATGATCAACGGCCTCGGCATCCTGGGCTGGGGCGTCGGCGGCATCGAGGCCGAGGCCGTGATGCTCGGCCAGCCCCTCTACCTGCTCACGCCTGAGGTCATCGGCATGCGGCTCGCTGGCGCGCTGCCAGAGGGGGCCACCGCGACCGATCTGGTGCTGGCCGTGACACAGATGCTGCGCGCGCACGGCGTCGTCGGGCGCTTCGTCGAGTTCTGTGGCGCGGGCCTGAGCGCGCTCAGCCTGCCCGACCGCGCCACCATCGCGAATATGTCACCAGAGTTCGGCGCCACCGCCACCCTCTTCCCCATAGATACCATCACGCTGGGCTACCTACGCGAGACCGGACGCGAGCCACACCTCGTGGATCTGGTGGAGCGCTACACGCGCGAGCAGGGCCTCTTCCGCACCGACGAGACGCCCGACCCACACTTCACCGAACTGCTGCATCTAGACCTCAGCACCATCGTGCCCAGCCTGGCTGGCCCACGCCGCCCACAGGACCGCGTGGCGCTCAGTGACGTACGCGACAACTTCTTCAGCGCCTTCAAGGAGAGCATCCCACCAACCGCGGGCGATGGCAACGGGAAGGCGGCCAGCGCCTTCGAGAATGAGGGCGGCCAAACCCAACGCGCGGCAAGCGAGGGAGGACATCCACGCACGGCCCTGGTCGAACTGAATGGCGAGCAGGTGCCCGTACGCGATGGCTCAGTGGTCATCGCGGCCATCACCAGTTGCACCAACACCTCCAACCCATCGGTGATGATCGGCGCGGGACTGCTCGCCAAGCATGCCATCGAGCGCGGCTTGCGCGTGCGGCCCGCCGTCAAGACCAGCCTGGCCCCCGGCTCGCGCGCCGTCACCGATTATCTCACCAACGCCGGCCTAGTCCCCTTCCTGGAAGCCCTACGCTTCCACACCGTCGGCTACGGTTGCACCACCTGTATTGCCGAGGGGGTGCCAGTCTTACTTGCCAATGGCACCACACGCCGCATCGAAGAACTGCCGAGCGCGGGCGGGGCAGCGCTGTTCGGTCCCACCGCTGAGACCAGGCTAGGCATAGCAACGCAGACAGCGGCCATAGCCCAGGGTGTGCGTGACTGTGTCTCGCTCGTCCTACAGGATGGGCGCACGCTCGTCTGCACTCCAGATCACGAGCTATTGTGCGCGGACGGACGCTGGGTACGCGCTGATAACCTGGTGCTCGGAGAGGACCGCGTGGTGGTCGGCCTCGAGGTGCCACTAGATGCGCCAGGGAGCGACGAAGCTGGCTACGTACTCCATGCGGGCGACTTGACGCTCACACTTGAAACGCCACCAGAGCGACAACGCTCGCTCGCGTTTGCTCGCCTGCTCGGCCATCTGCTGAGCGACGGCTCGATAAGCGTGCTAGGGCAGGGCCGGATGCACGTTGGGCAGGCCGTGGACCGCGAGGTCCTGCTCAATGACATTGAACTGATTACAGGCACACGCCCCGCGACGACGCGCTATGACGCGCGGAAGTGGACGGTCGTGCTGCCGAAGCCGCTGACGGACGCCATCCTCACATTGCCTGGCGTGCGCGTGGGGCGACGCATTCAGCAGGCGCCGATGTTGCCAGCCTTCGTGCTGGAGAACGATTGCCCAGTGGCCATAGTGCGTGAGTTTTTGGGCGGCCTCTTCGGGGCGGATGGGCACGCGCCCACCCTACACCATTGGGGGAAGACGGAAGACGACGCAACGCTTGATCCCCCCGCGTTTTCCCAGAGCGCCCAGCCAGAACATGTGGGGCAGCTCAAGCAATGTATGGTTGACGTGCTCCACCTCCTCGCCCGCTGTGGCGTCAAGAGCGATGGCGCGCGGGTGCGCGAGTATCCGACACGCCGCGCCGTCTCCTCGCACCCTGCCGCGCGGGATGGCATCCCGCGCGTGGAGGTGCGCCTAGAGATCCCAGATGGCCTCTCGTTTGTGGAGCGCGTGGGGTTCCGCTATTGTGTGGAGAAGATGATGCGGGCCAGCGCGGCGGCCGTATACTGGCGTACGGTTGATACGATCCACCAGCGGCGGCTGTGGATGTCGGCACGGCTGGAAGCGCTCCATCAAGAAGAGTACGCCCTCTCGTTCTCCCGCGCGCGCGCGGTGGCTACCGCGAAGTTGCCCGAACGCGAGACCGCGGTTTCCCCTCACTACTCGCCGCTGGAAGGCCACGATCGCTTTGATCGGCTTCCACACACCACCGCACGCACGTTCCAGCCGCTCCATCGGGAGCGCCGCGGCTTCCCATCACCCGCCGCGCTGTTTACGCAACTCGGTGTGCGTGATTGGTTCGCACCCCTGCGCTCGCGTCTGGAAACAGATCCCGGCAAGCGCTCCTGTGTCGAGAAAGAAGCGCGAACATTGCC
>JADMIN010000410.1 GCA_015478575.1 Ktedonobacterales bacterium
GGCTTGGAGGTTGGCCTCTTGCGCGGCGCCCGCGTGGGTAGAGGTCGGGCGTCTGGTGTGGGCATCACGGCGCGCGCGGGCGTCACGGCGCGCGCGGGCGTTAGGACGCGATGAGGTGCGGGCGAGGGCCTCACGCTAGGCAGCGGCGTGCTGGTCGTTGTCGCCACAGGCGTGCCCGGCGATGTTGGTTGCGCACCCGCGCCCGCTTGCGTACCCGCGCCCGCTCGCGCACCCGGTGCGCCTGGATTGCTCGGCGCGCCTAGGCTGCCGCCGACCGCCGCCACAACCGCGACCAGCGCAAGGCCCGCGAGCGCGACGAGGCCACAGCCCAGACTGAGGCGCGGTGGGCGCCTGCTGCCGCCCCCACGGTTCCGGCGACGGCGTAGGCGCGTTGGCTCAGGTCGCACCGGCCAGACCGGCGAGCGCGGTGGTGGGGAGGGTAGGCCGCGCGCGCTCCGGAGTTGATTGAAGCGGCTCGGCCCGGTGGGCTGCTCGTCCCAGGGGACGCTCTGATCGGGCTGGGCTGGCTGGCCCAACCGGCGCACGGGCTGGCGTGGGGGGCGGGCACGCCGACTGGAGCGCGGCGGACGCGGCGGACACGGTGGCTCCGCCCCGTGCCCTCCTGACGGCGCGCTACCGCGGTACGTTTTGCGGCTCATCTCTACCTCCCATGCGGTGGCCCGTGGTGGAGCGCGCGATGGGTTCGTGCGGCTCCGCGCCCCGCCGATGGGCTTGCACGATGCATGCCGCCCACTACACTAGGGGCAGTTCCCTCGCGCCAGGCAGGACGTGGGCGCTTGGCCACCAGGGAGGGGCTGGCCTTATCTGGAGGGGGCTATCGGCCTAGCACAGAGGCAGTTACCCATCTGGTGCAACGTGCCCCAGGGCTTGCGCGTAGAGCGTATGATAGTGCCGGAGTCCGAATCTGGCTCCATAGTTCTCGTCACCCGCGCCTGGGCGCGAGCGAAAGGATGCTGTCGTCTATGTTACAGCAATTAGAGAAGGGCGTCTTCGGGGTTATCTCGCATGCCATTGGCGCGGTGCTGCGCAATGGCTTTGTCGGCCTCATCCTTGGGCTGGTGCTTGGTGAGGCCTCGGGGGCCGCGCTCGATGGCAATGGATTCCCGCCGAAGATCTTCGTGCATGTCGCGTCTATCGCCTTTGCGCTGGCGCTGGGCTTCGCCTTCGCCATGACCACTGCGCTCGTTGAGGGCGTCAAGGGACTGGTCGGCGCGGCGCGTGCCATCGAGGGGGACGCGAGGCAGGCGGCTGGCGCGGGGTTGCGCGACGTTGGCCAGATCGTCGAGTCAGTGGAGCGCCGCAAGCCATAAGTACGCGCCCGACGCGCTAGCACAACCCAGTCGGCGGAGGCAATTCTGCCTCTGCCGCACCATCCTCAGGGCGGCCACGCTGGTCGCCCACTTTTGCTGCCCGCATGTCCGTTTGGCCCCGCGGATAGCTTGAGCATGCGGCGTCCGTGAGGTCCGCGGCCCAGAGACGGGCGGTGGTGGCGCGGGCACTCCCAGAAGGTATACCCGACCACGTGCATGGCACGCTCTCGCTCCCTACGGAGTCGCGGAGGCTGGCGGGAGAAGTGGCGAGGGGGCTGGCCGCTGGCCACCCCCGCCATCGTTCCCGCGGGTGCGCTAGGCGTTGTTGACGGTGGGGGTCGGCGCGGCATTGGCGCCGCCACTCTTGGCATTCCCTATGTCAATCTGCATCGCGTTCATCGAGCCATCGGCATTGAGCGTGCCCGCCGCGCGAATGTAGTTGCCGACGCGGAGCGCGCTGAAGGCGAGTGGCGTGCGCGTCTGCGCATCCAGAATGCGGGTGGTCGCGCTCAGCTTGATGGTGTACGTGCCTTTGCTGTTGCGCACGGTCAGGGTCTCAGCGCTGATGGCCGTGACGTTCCCAGCGATCACGGGCAAGAGAATCTCGATCTTTTTCGCGGTGATCGTGCCGCTGCCATCATCCTTCCCGCTCACTCGGATCTTCGCGCCAGCGATGATCTCATCCAGGCTCCCTGGCTGACCGCCCCGCAGGTAGGTGGTGCCGCTGTCGGTGGTGATGGTGACGGAGGTACCGTTGGCGCGTGTGGCGGAGATGGTGGCGCCGCTGACGGCGGTCACGGTAAAGATGGGCCGCGCCTGGCTGGCGGGCTTCCCTTTGGTCCCGGTCGTGGGAACCACATTGGAAGAAGTGTTGGTGTTGGAACGCGCGATGGCCAGGGCTACGCCCCCACCGATCAGTGCCAGCAGGACGAGCGCGAGGCCGCCGATCAGCAACGCGCGGCGCCGGTTCTCGCGTGGCCCACCCCGCGCTGTGCCGAGCGGGGGCATCCTTCCCATGGGGGGCTGGTCCGGCCACGCGGACGGGGGGAGATCATAGGGCGTCGCCAGGGGCGTTGTCGTCGCATCTCTGGGGGGATCGCCAGGGGGCGTCGTGCCCGCCTGTGGCTGATCTAGCGTGTGCTCGTCCATCTCTTCACATTCCTCCTCGTATCACTCGCGTATCACTCGCGTATCTCTCGCGGGGGCAAAGAACCCAACTGGCGCTCGTGTGGCCATCTTTGGCGAACGCCCGCATCCCGCACCTCATCATCCCGCACCTCATCGTCTCGCACCTCATCGTCTCGCACCTCATCATAGCGCACGCGCGTTAGGAATCCAGCAGAATGCGCTGAGAATGCGCTGAGGATCGCGCCAGCATTCTAGGCGCGTCTTCCAGCGGAAGCGCCGTGCCATTGAGGGTGACGTCTCGCGCACGTGCATGGTTCCGCGCACTCCGCCCTTGGCCTCGGCTCATAAGCGCGTATCGTTCTCCGGGGCGTTGGCGCGGACACCACCTTCCCTTTCTTCGCATCACAGTGCCTCCAGTTCATGCCGCTCGCGTTGCCTTCCTCTTGCGTCGCCCCGCTGGGGGCGATACGATACGGGCATGCGGATCCTCATCTCAGGTGGCGGCACCGGCGGGCATATCTATCCCGCGCTGGCGGTGGCGCGCGAGTTGCGTCGGCGCTACGATGCCGAGTTGCTCTATATCGGCGATGCCAGCGGGCCGGAGACGCGCATCGTGCCCGATGCTGGCATCCCCTTCGCGCCCATCGCCGCGGGCAAGCTGCGGCGCTATCTCTCGCCGGGCACCCTCACCGACCTCGGACGCATTCCCGTGGGCATGACCCAGGCGCTGCGCCACGTGGCCCGCTTTCGGCCTGATGCCGCTTTCACGAGCGGCGGATACGTCGCGGTGCCCGCTGGGCTGGCCGCCCGCGCCCGCCGTGTCCCCTTGGTGATGCATCAGCAGGATGTGCCACCGAACCTGGCCAATCGCCTGCTCACGCCCGCCGCCACGCGCATCTCGGTCTCATTCCCTGATTCGTTGCGCTACTTCCCCCAGGGGCGCACCTCACTGGCGGGCAATCCTGTGCG
>JADMIN010000411.1 GCA_015478575.1 Ktedonobacterales bacterium
CCCTCATAGGCGCCGCACGCCCTCATAGGCGCCGCACGCCCTCATAGGCGCCGCACGCCCTCATAGGCGCCGCAGCCAGTCGGTAGACACATCCGCTCATCTGGTATACTGAGCGCTACGCGCTACACTCCGCGGGCGCGCGCCGCATCGGGCACTAGCGGTCCGCTTCGCTCTTCCCTCGCCCAGGGGAAGGGGTAGGTTCCATTTTCCCCTTTCCCTTGCCCAGGGAAGGGGCCAGGGGGTTAGGTTTCTCATGTTAGACGCCCTTCACGCCACCGCTGGCGCGCTGGTGGATGAGTTCGAGCGGCGCTTCCCATACGCCGCCGCGCTCCTGACCAGCACGTCAGGTTTGCTCATCGCCGACAGCGGCACCGAGCAATCCGCGACCGAGCAAGATCCCAGCCGCGGCATCGTCTTCACCATCTATGACGGCAAACAATTTTTCGAATATGCCACGAGCGAGCTGGCGCCAGACGCGCTCGCTCGTGAGGTCCGGGCGTGGGCGGCTGGGCTACGGGTGCGCGGCGATGGGCCAGCGCTCGCCCACGCCAGCGATGACGCGCCACCGGGCAGCAAGCGCGAGGCATTCGCCACGCCGATGCGGGTGGACCCGGCGCGCGTGCCCCTGAGCGAGAAGCTGGCATTCGCGCGCGAGGTGCGCCAGCGCGCCGCCGCGCTGGATACGCGCATCACGCGGGTACAAGCGGTGCTCTTCCACGACCTGCGCGAGAGCGTTTATATCGGGCGTGGGCGCGTGTTGGAGCAGCGCGTCACACGCACGAACCTGAGCCTCAGCATCCTGGCGGTGGTGGATGGGCAGGTTGGCTGGCACTTCCTCTCAACCGGTGGCACGACGGGGCTGGAGGCGCTGCGCATCACTGGGGAGGATCTGGCGCACGTGGCGGAGGTCGCGCTCAAGCTGACCGAGGCACGGCCCATCGAGCCGGGCGAGTATGACATCGTGACTGACCCTAGCCTCTCCGGGGTGATCGCTCACGAGTCGTTTGGCCACGGCACTGAGCTAGATCTCTTCCCCAAGGGGCGCGCCCGCGCGGCGCACTTCGTCGGCAAGCGCGTGGCCGCGCCTGGTGTGGACATGGATGATGATCCGAGCAGGCCTGGCGCCTTCGGCTCCTACTTCTTTGACGATGAGGGCGAGTTGGCCCGCCCAACGCGAATCTTGCGAGACGGCATCCTCATCCTGCCAATCAGCGACCTGGCTTCGGCCACCTTCGCTCCCGGCACACACACGCCCAATGGTCGGCGCCAAGACTTCACGCGCAAGGTCTACGCGCGCATGAGCAATACGTTTTTTGCCGCCGGCACGGTGGACCCGGCCGCGATGATCGCCGGTGTGGAGCATGGCGTCTATCTGCGCCACGCCGAGAGTGGTGTGGAGGATCCTATGGGCTGGGGGGTGCAGGTGACGGCGCATTATGGCGAGGAGATTCGCGACGGGCACCTGACTGGGCGGCTCTTCGCGCCGGTGGGTGTCACGGGCTATGTGCCCGATCTGCTGCAAAGCATCAGCGCCATCGGCAGCGATTTCGCGCTGAGTCCTGGGTTGTGTGGCAAGGGGCATAAGGAGATGGTGGCGACCGCCACGGGCGGGCCGCATCTGCGTATGAGAGCGAGGCTGGGTTGATGTTCACCAACTTTGCGACGGGCGCGGCGCACGCTCAGAGCGCCGAGGCGCTACGCGCGGCGCTGGCCGCGACCCCTGGAGTGGATGACTGGCGCATCGAACTGGTGGGTGAGCGCGAGGCGCAACTCTATCTCATCGGCGCGCAGGTGGAGGCGCGGCGGACCGTTGCCACCAGCCGGGCGCGCGTCACCCTCTACCATGACCACGCACCGCACGCTGACGCGGGCGGCACCGCGCGCGGGAGCGCGTCGCTGACGCTCTCTGGCGATGAGGTGGCGGAGGCCGCGCTGGTCACGGCGCGGCTGCGCGCGGTGGTCGAGATGGCTGGCCTGATCGATAATCCCCCCTTTGCGCTGCCTGGTCAACCAGTGGGCGGCTTCTCCGCTGTGTCGGTGGCGGATGCGGCGCTGCTCTCTGGGGATCTGGAGGCGGCGCTGGAGGTGGCGCGCGCCCGGCTGGAGGCGGCGGTGGCGGCCCAGCGCGACGTGCGGCTGGCCAGCGCGGAGCTGTATGTCACGCGCGGCACACGCGCGCTGGAGAACAGCCAGGGGCTGCGGGGTGCCTATGATGAGACGAGCGTCTATCTGGATCTCGTGCTGATCGCGAGCGATGGCGCGGGCGAGGCGGAGTTTCAGACGGAGTTGCGGCGGCGGCGGCTGGAGGATCTGTCTCTCGAGCGCGCGGTCGCGGCCTACGCCACCTTCGCGCGTGATGCTTTGCGCGCGACGGCGCCCGCCACCTACCACGGCCCAGTGGTGCTCAGCGGCGGCGCGCTGCCCAGTCTCTTCGCGCCGCTCGTCGCGCATAGCTCGGCGCGCGCGGCGTATCAGCGCGTGAGCCGCTTCGTGCCTGGCGCATCTATTAGCGAGGAGCCGCCGCGCGGCGACCGTCTGACGCTCAGCGGGAATCCGCTGCGTCCCTTTGGTGTCGCGTCGGCGCCTTTCGATGACGATGGATTGCCCGCGCGTGGGACGCCCGTGATCGCGGATGGGCACCTGCGCGGGTATTGGGCGGATGCGCGCTACGCGGCCTATCAGGGCGTGCCGGCGACGGGGGCCTTTGGCAACGTGACCATCATGCCAGGGACAACGCCGCTGGCGACGCTGCGCGCGGCGGGGGAGACGCCGGTGATCGAAGTCGTGGCGTTCTCCTGGTTGCGGCCCGACGACCTCTCAGGCGCGTTTGTGGCGGAGATCAAACTGGGCTATCGGCACGAGCCGGGCGGGCGCAGCGTGCCGATCAAGGGCGGGTCGCTCTCTGGTAATCTGTTCACCGCGCTCAGCGACGCGCGCCTCTCCGCCGAGACGTATGCGGATGGCTCGTACTTCGGGCCGGCGGCCATCCGCTTCGGCGCGCTGACGCTGGCGGGCGTGTGAGCGGTATTACGCTCTGGTGCCGGTCGGGCTGTCATCGGAGCGCGGCGGTCGCTCTGGCGCGGTCGCGTCGTCTGTGCGGTGCGGGAGGCCACTCACGCGCTCGCCGCCGGGCGAGGCGGAGCGCGCCATTACCTGGTCCTCACCTGGCAGGGGCAGGCCACCAGACGCGGTCGGCCCACCGGCACGCGCCAACTGGGCGACGCGCATGCGCAGGTGGTCGCGCTCGGCCCGCAGGGTGTCGCGCTCGGCCCACAGCGCCGCTTGGCGCTGCTCCAACGTGTGTGTCACCCCATTCAGCCGGGCGACCTCGCGCTCCAGCCGGGCGGCCTCCCGCTCGCTGGCTAAGCGGCCCGGCCCCAGCAGCAGCGCGCCCAGTGCGAGGCCCAGCACGGCGCAGGCG
>JADMIN010000412.1 GCA_015478575.1 Ktedonobacterales bacterium
GTATTTGTGCCGCCTGCGCAGCCAATACGTTCACTCACTGCACACCACCTCCTTTCATTATGGGAGAGCATACCATGCCACGGAAGGGGTGTCAAGTAAGCGAGCAAAACGAGGCGGGATCGGAGAGGGCGACGCCAGCCCTATATCAGCCAGGTGGTGTCGCAGCCGCTTGCCGGAGTTGCCCGTGGGGGTGTATACTGCTTGGAGTGTGTCCAAAAACCTGAGCGAAATCACCCCCCCTATATCTCGCACGCGCGATCTGGCGTGAGAGGGAGCATTGACGAGATGAAGGTTATCCTGTTGCAGGAAGTTTCCGGGCTAGGCAAGCCGGGAGACGTCAAAGATGTCGCCGATGGCTACGCGCGGAATTATCTGCTGCCACGGCAGATGGTGACGCCCGCCACCGTGACGGAGCTGGCGACGCTGCGCCAGAAGGTAGCGGCGGCCCAGCGCAAGGTGGAGCGGCAGCGGCAAGAGCATGAGGCGCTGGCCGCGCGCATTGGGGGCATTACGCTCACCTTCGCGGTGCGTGTGGGTCGCGGCGACCGGCTCTATGGCTCCGTGACGAGCCAGGATGTGGCCAACGCGCTGGTCGAGCAGGAGGGTCTGGCGGTGGATCGGCGTACGATCCAACTGCGCGATCCGCTACGCCAGCTTGGCACATTTGAGGTGGGAATACGTATCGCGCCGGGGACAGAGCCGAAGGTGAAGATCCACATTATCCCCAGCGAAGGCTCGGTCACAAGCGAGCAGGCTGCGGAGCCGGCAGTGGCGCCCGCCGAGTAATCATCCACCGAGTAACCATTCGCCCGCCCTGCTTTCCTATGACGAGGGAATGAGGGCGGGTCTTGCTGCTCTCTCTCTTCGCGAGCGGCCAGCGTCTCGCGCCAGCGGGATGCTGGCCCTCGAAATTGTATGGGAAGCGGGGCGTGGCCGCTGGAGAAGTCCCATGCGCGTGTGCGGGGCGAGGCGCTGAGGCACTAGGGTAGGAGCAGGTGGAGATCACCGAACTCGTGCCAGAGGTAGCGGCGAGCGAGTGCCTCGGCATAGGTGGAGCGCAGATGGTCGCGGCCAGCCAGCGCCTCGAGCATGGCGAGGTGGGTGGCGCGTGGCTCGTGCAGGCCAGTCAGCAGGCCGTGGATCGCGCGGAGGCCGCGCTCTGGCGTGATGATCTCGCGCGTCCACCCTTCGCCGGGATGGACTATGCCATCGCGGCCGGTGACGGTCTCCAACGCGCGCACGACGGTGGTGCCGACGGCGACCACACGCCGCCCTTCTGACCGCGCCGCATTCACCAGGCGTGCCGTCTCCTGGGGCACGCGGTAATACTCCTCGTACGGTGGCTCGTGACGCTCCAGGCTGGCAACGCCGGTATGGAGCAGGAGGGGGGCGAACAGCACTCCCCGCGCGACGAGCCGCGTCATCAGCTCAGGGGTGAACGCCCGCCCGGCGGATGGCATCTCGGCGCTGCCCATCTCCGTGACATACGCCGTCTGGTAGTAGCTATTCGGCCAGGCGGCGCGCACGTAGCTATACCGAATGGGCGCACCGTGCTCCGCAAGGTAGGCTTCGAGTGGCTGGGGCAGGCTGAGCGTGGCGATCCAGAGCCGCACGGGCGCGCCAGGTGTGGCGCGCGCCGTAGTGGCATAGGGCGTATGCAGTGTGGCGCGCGCCGTAGTGGCATAGGGCGTATGCAGTGTGGCGGTGCCGCTGGCGGGCAGCAGGAGTGTCTCGCCCGCCACGCCCTCGTAGAGTGGCTGGCTCGTCGCCCCGACCAGCAAGCGCAACTCGACGAGCCAGAGATCGCCTGGTAGGTGCGTCGAGAGGTGCAGTTCCACTGGCGTGCCATCGCCGCGGATGGCCGGGAGCGCGGCGTTATGTGTGCCACTGGTGTTGATGACCAGCGTGTCGCCTGGCGCCAGAAAGGACCCGATCTCGCGAAAGCGCGTGTGGACGATGCGGTTCTCGGCGCGGTAAGAGACCATCAGGCGCACGTCGTCGCGCGCTAGCCCACGCGCTTCGGGCGGCTCGCTGGCCTCTAGCTCTGGCGGCAGCGTGAAGTCCAGCGCGTCATCCCATGTGGCATAGGGCGCGAAATCTCCCATGCTGATCCTCTGCCCAGGGGTGGGCGCCTTTTCGCTCGGTGGTCTGTGTCGCTGTGCCATGCGCTTCCGTCCTCGCGTATCAGTCATCGGGGGTGAGCTGAAACAGGCTGAGTTGCATGCCATCGGGTGCTTGCAGCCGCTGATTGAGGTCGCCCCAAGTCGTGTGGACTGGCTCACGCACGGCCGTAGCGCCGTGCGCTCGCAGGGATGCGCTGGTCGCGCGCACATCCGTGACCTCGAAGGCGAGGCGCACCGGGCCAGAGATGCGCTGGCCCGCCTCCACCGCGTCGGTATAGGCGGCGTCGGCGTGGTCCAGCAACTCGACAGTGCCCCGGCCCGCCGCCAGCACGATGCCGTGGCCTTCGGGAGTGTTCCACTCTTTCACCACCGCCAGCCCGAAGCCGTCGCGATAGAGCCGTACCGCGTGCTCAAAGTCCTCCACCGTCAACGCGACGCGCACCTCGCGCACGCCGCCCGTGGCGGCTGTGGGGCGACCCGTGGGTGCGGTCAGCGTTCGCGCGGCATAGCGGCCACTGGGCATGTCACCCTCCAACAGTGCCAGGAGGCCGGGCACGCTCTCTTCGGGTAGGGGGCGGTCGCTGATGTCTTCGCCGGGAAAGGCTTCTTGCTGCATCTGTGTCCGCATATCGCCGGGATCGGCCCAATAGACGCGCCAGCCGGGATTCTCCGCCGCGAGGATGTGGGAGAGCTGTTCGAGCGCCGCTTTGGAAGAGCCATAGCCGCCCCAACCCGTGTAGGCCTCTACGCCCGCGTCGCTGGTGATGTTGAGAATGCGCGCGGCCGGGCGCAGCACCTCACGCAGCACTTGGAGCAGGGCCAGGGGTGCCACGACATTGGTGCGGTAGACCCGCTCCAGCATGTCGAGTGGATACGCGAGCAACGCGGGCTGTGGGCTGGGGCCGAGGATGCTGGCGTTGTTGACCAGCGCATCTAGGCCGCCGAGGTCGCGCGCGGCGGCGGTCAGGGCCGCTCGGTGTGTGGCATCGGTCACGTCGCCCGCGATGGCGATGACGCGCGTGTGCTGTGAGAGTTCGTTGTGAGCGACGGCCAGGGCCTCGGCGCCGCGTGCGTCTATGAGGAGTTGCCAGCCATCGTGAGCGAGCCGCCGCGCCAGGGCGAGGCCCAGGCCACGCGAGGCACCGGTAATGAGCGCCGTACGCATCGGCATTGTGGTCATCTGGCTGCCGCCTTTCATTTTGAGTGGTCGAAGGTCTGAGGTCTGGCAGTATTGTGCCACCTAGGAGCGCCAAAGGCATCGTCAAGTGGGTCAGCCTGAGCAC
>JADMIN010000413.1 GCA_015478575.1 Ktedonobacterales bacterium
ACCATCTAGAACGTGATGGCATAGCAAAAGTGACGACCACTTTGCCGCATATGCTGGCCGCGGCTGGATGAACGACCACCCGGTGACACAGCCCCCTGGCTATGCTATAATGGCGCTCCAACCGATTCCATGAGAAGAGGACTGGCCCATATGGCTATCTCTGACACCCCCCACTCAGCCGAGCGCATCCTCGTGTGCGTTGCCTGGCCATATGCCCGCAGCGCCACGCACGTTGGCCAGGTCGTCGGCTCGGTCTTGCCAGGTGATATCTTCGCGCGCTACCACCGGCTTGCCGGCCATGACGTGCTGATGGTCTCAGGTAGCGACGAGCATGGCACCCCCATCACCGTGGATGCCGATCGCGAGGGCATCCCACCGCGCGCGTTCGCCGCGCGTCACCATGCCACGATTGTCGAGACATGGCACCGCCTGGGCATTACCTTCGACCGCTACACCGAAACCAGCACCGCGCATCATACGCGCATCGTCCAAGCCTTCTTTCTGCGACTGCTCGATCAGGGTGCTATCTTCAAAGACACCATGGAGTCGCCCTACTGTCCTACCGACCGCCGCTTCCTGCCCGACCGCTACGTCATTGGCACCTGTCCCTACTGCGGCAACGACGACGCGCGCGGTGACCAATGCGACATTTGCGGGCGCACGCTCGATCCCACCCAATTGCTGGAGCCGCGCTGCAAAATCTGTGGCAGCGCGCGTCAGGCCATCGAGATTCGTGAGACTGAGCACTTCTTCCTCGATCTGCCCACATTCGAGCCACAATTGATGGCTTGGCTGCTAGAGAAAAGAGCGGCGTGGCGACCGAGCGTCACCCACTTCGCGCTGAACTGGATCAACGAGGGACTGCGACCGCGCGCCATCACGCGCGACCTTGATTGGGGCGTGCCCGTGCCACTGCCTGGCTACGAGCAGAAGCGCATCTACGTCTGGTTTGACGCGGTGATCGGCTATTATTCGGCGAGCGTTGAGTGGGCGGAGCGGAGCGGCGACACGGAGGCCTGGCGCCGCTTCTGGGCGCTGCGACCTGATGGCGCGGCGCCCGCGCGCTCCTACTACTTCATCGGCAAGGATAACATTCCCTTCCACGCGATCATTTGGCCAGCCATCCTGTTGGGCTATACTGGGCTGGCCCTCCCCTATGACATCCCCGCCAACGAGTTCATGACGATGGGCGGACGCAAAGCCTCCACTCACCGCGGCAACGTGATCTGGACCAACGACGCGCTGGATTCCTACGGCGCCGACCCCCTGCGCTACTATCTGGCGAGCATCCTGCCTGAGTCGCGCGATACCACCTTCACCTACGCGGAGTTGGTGCGCCACAACAACGATGAGCTTGTGGCCACCTATGGCAACGCGGCGCACCGCGTCCTCACTTTTCTCCAGCGCCACTTCGGTGGGCGGGTACCCGCGCCGGGGCCGCTCAGTCCCGCCGACGAAGCGATGCTCGCGGAACTGCGCCAGGGCTTCACCACCGCGGGCGAGGCCATCACCGCGGTGCGCCTGCGCGATGGATTGGCCACGGCGATGGGCGTCGCCCGCGCCGCCAACCGCTACCTGGAGGATCAAGCGCCTTGGAAGCGCGTGAAGACCGATCCTCTGGTCGCGGCCACGGCCACCTATATCATGGCGCAGGTACTCAACGGCCTGAAAATCCTCTTCGCACCCTATGTGCCCTTCTCATCGCAGCGGCTGCACGAGTTGTTGGGCTTCTCCGGCGATGTGACACAGGTCGGCTGGCGGGCGGAGCCGGTGCCCGTGGGGCAGGTGTTGCCCGCCCCCGTGCCGCTCTTCGACAAGCTCGATATGCCCCCGCCGTCTGAGCGTGAAGGCGCATGATCGCCGTCTGTGGCCTGGATCTCGCCGCCGGACGTGGCACGACGGAGCTGGTGACGCTGGCCAGCCCCGATGGCGAGGCGCCGCCGTTCTACCAGCCGGAAACGTACCAGCGGGTCGGTGACGATGAGGCGATCCTCGCCGCGCTGGTGGCGGCGGGGCCGCGCGTGGTGGCGATAGACGCGCCGCTTACCCTTCCAGTGGCGGTGCTGGCGGCGCTCACGGGCGCGGCGCTCACGGGCGCGGGCAGCCTCTACACCAGCCCCTATACGCGCGCGGCGGAGCGCGATGCCGTCTGGGCGACGCTGGGCGTTCGTCCACTGCCTGTCTCGTTCTTGGGTGGGCTGACCTTTCGCGCGCTGGTGCTACGCGCCCGACTGGCCGTGACGCTGCCTGAGGTCACCGTGATCGAGACCTTTCCTGCGGCGGTGCTGCGTGCGCTGGGCATCCAAGCGCCCGCTGGCGGCGGCACGCGCGGGGCGAAGCGCGAGGCCAAGACCACTCCCGCCGCCCGGACGGAGACGCAATGGGGATTGGGCCGCTGGATCACCGGCATCCCCGCGCCCGACCCAGCGCCGCTTGGCGCGGATCTGCTGGATGCGCTAGCCGCGGCGCTGGCCGCGGTCGCCTACCTGCGTGGCGCATCACAGGCGATCGGCGATGCCAATGAGGGGCAGATCATCCTGCCAGTGCGTGAGCCGCTCGCCCGCGCGCTGGGACTTGCCGAGAACGGCTAGCGTGCCATACCCTAGAGGGAGAGAGACGTACGAGCCGGAGAAGGGAGCAGGCACATGCGCCGCATCGCGATTCTGGCGGAGGGGAAGTTTAGCTGGCAGGGCGCGAAGACGGCCGTTGGCATGCTGCGCTACAGCCAAGAGCACATCGTGGCAGTCATTGACAGCACGCATGCCGGCCAAGACGCCGCCAGCGCCCTAGGCGATCCCGCTGGACCGGGGCGCGGTGTGCCGGTCGTCGCTGACGTTGCCACGGCGCTGACGCATCATCCTGATACCCTGGCCATCGGCATCGCCCCGGTGGGTGGCCACCTGCCTGAGGCATGGCGTGGACAATTGCTGGCGGCGATGGCGGGCGGATTGAACCTCGTCAGCGGACTGCACACCTTCCTGAGCGACGATGTGGAACTCGCCGCGGCGGCGGCGCGCCACAATGTGACCATCTGGGATGTGCGGCGCCCACAAGCGGAGCTGGCGCTGCGCATCCGCGCGGGCACACCGCACCGTGCGGGCAGCCACGTCGTCACCTTCTGCGGCACCGATTGCAACGTCGGCAAGATGACCGCCGCGGTCGAGTTAGACCGCGAAGCGCAACGGCGGGGCCTCTCCTCCGTCTTCGCGGCCACCGGCCAGACGGGCATCATGATCTCTGGCCGTGGCATTCCAGCGGACCGCTTCATCAGTGACTTCCTCTCCGGTGGCATGGAGGCGCTGATGCTTGAGTGCGCGGAGCAATACGACTGGGTCTTCGTCGAGGGGCAAGGGTCACTCGCGCACCCCGCGTATTCCGCCGTCACGTTGGGGCTGCTGCAT
>JADMIN010000414.1 GCA_015478575.1 Ktedonobacterales bacterium
GCAGCACCTTGATACTCTCCTCATCGGGGCCTGGCGCCACAGCACTTGTCGGCGGCAGCGTGGCCACATAATACTGGATAAGGGCCAGGTAGGCGGCATCGCGGTCGCGCGCGCCCGTCTCATCCGCCAGCCGCTCGGCGAACGCGGCGAGCAAGGGATGCATCCCCAACCGTTCGCGATCCCCCCCTTCCGCGATATCCTGCCGCACACTCACCTCCACCAGCGCCCGCCGCACGAGCACGCCTACCGCCGCCTCCGCATCCCCCATCGCCAATCCCCTGGCGATGGCCAGCGCCGCCGCACGCCCCACACCGTGACGCGCGAAGGGCGCCGACACCACGAGCAACCGGCGCGTAGTGGGCGGCAGTGCGTTGGTGCTCTGCGCGAAGGCCAGCGCGACGGTCTGCGCCGTCTCGCCATCCGCCAGCGCAAAGGCGCGCTCAGGATGATCGAGCTCACGGGCGAGCGCCGTCAGGTCGCGCCGCTGCTCCGCGGCATAGACTCCCGCCAGTTTGAGCGCCAGCGTATGCCGTCCCAACGTCGCCACAATCCGCGCCGCCGCGACCTGATCGCGCGGCTCCAGCAAGCTGCTCTCCGCGTAGCCGAGCACGTGCGTGAAGAGTGCCAGCGCCTCATCATCGGGCAGCACGTCCAATGCGCGATTGGCCGCCCGCGGTATCGTCGCGCTCACCAATGTCTGCCGCGCCGTGAGCAAGAGGATCGCGCCAGTGGGGCGCAGCGCCATCGCGATGTGCTCCACCTTCAGATGGGGCGGCACATCGTCGAGCACGATAAGCGCCCTCTTCTTAGCGAGGAAGAGGCGCGCCAGCGTGGATAGCTCTGCCAACGTCTGAACTTCAGGCAGACTCTGCCCTTGCGTGAAACGCGCCAGGATCAGCCGCAACACCTCGCTCACCTCCGCCGTCTCCTGACACCTCACCACCGCGACCCCGCCAGGAAAGCCGCCGCTGAGACACACCAGGCGCACGGCCTCGGCGGCCAGCGCCGATTTGCCCACGCCGCCCAGCCCCGTGAGCGCCGTCACCCTGGCATCAGCGGCCCCAAGGCGAGCCAGCAGCCACTCCAGCTCTTTGGCCCGCCCAATGAACCGCTCTGGCGGCAGAAACGCCCCATCGTCACGGGGCGCATCGGGCAACTCGAGCCGCGGTTGTGGCGCCGTCCGCGGCGACTGCGGCGCGTATCCCGCGATCACAAAGAGCAAGTCGCGATCGAGATCCAGCGCGCGCGCGAGCCGCGTCAGAATGTCGAGCGACGGGCGGGGCGGCCGACCGGTTTTAGGGTTGAGGCCCACCTCAAGCATCGAGATATAGGCCGGCGATACCTCCGCCGCCGCCGCCACCTCCTTGGCATGCAGCCGCAACTCTTGCCGTCTTCCCTTGAGCAACTGACCAAGATCATAGAGATGCATGGTGGACCTCATGGCGCGTGCGTTGCGCGTGAGCGCGTTGCGCGTGAGCGCGTTGCGCGTGAGCGCGTTGCGCGTGAGCGCGTTGCGCTGGTGAAGCGCCCAGCCTACCGTGACGGCGAGACGGCGACCACACGACCGATTCAGTACGGCTAATTCAGCACAACCAATTCAGAGCGGCAATTTGGTATGACTAAATTGTATGTGACCCCTGGCGACCTGTCAACCTATCGGACGCAAACACCGGAAAACCCCAACCATCCGCGCCACACCCATTCCGCGACCAGTACGACAAATCCCCCCACAAGAAAACGCCACAAGCCGCGTCTATAGAAGCAGGAGTGTCACCCAGCGATTTAGCCCAGGCTAAATTTCCCCTGGACGGGACACGCTCGCCGGGTTATACTCACCACACCGCGAGGACACTACCACGCGGATCATGGGCCGCGGATCGCGCGATCAGATTAGGCATACGCCAGTCACGCGCGATTGACGGGAGCGACGCTGCTCTCAGCGTGGACCCATACGGCGATGCGCAATGGAGCGCATCGGTCCGCGGCGCCTGGAAGCGAACGAGCGCTAAGGTAGTGTGCCTCACAGAAAGGGGCTTCACATGTCGGATGCGCAAAATGGTGTGCATGCCAACGGGCTCCACCGTCACGAAGATGCCAGCACGCTCCACGAGCCAGACGTGCTGAACACCGCCCACCCGCTCCACGAGCCAGACGCGCTGGACACCGCCAACACACTACCATCCAACACCGCCCGCGCGGACGCTGAGGCCACCGATCCCCTCGCCAATGACCAGGCACTTAGCAATATCGCTGAGCTGCTTCAAGAGATGGAGGCGCAGGCCAATCACTGCCCCATCCGAGTGCCCGACTCCTGGCACAAGTAGCGGCGCGTACATGCCCAGCGGGATGGCGCCCCAACGCAACTCACCGCGGTGAAGGATCACCGCCCTACCTCTCCCTCTCCGCCCCCCGTCCGCACCCCGCTGCCGTCCACAACCGCTCCGCGCGCCTTTCCTAGCGCAAGTAGAGGACATCGCTCATCTGGGCCGGCTGAAGGTCGTAGAAGTCTTTCTGCCCGACTTTGATGTAGTCCCAACGCACCCCCGTCAGCAGGGTGGCATTCTCGCACCAGAGACGCGCCGCGTGGTCCTTGTACGCAACTTCGATGGTCTCCGCCCCCTTTGTCTCGATGATCCAACGCACCCCGCTCGCGGTGATGGCGACGAAATCGGGATAGTAGTAGCGCAGGTTGGCCTGCTGGTCCGTATATTCGATACTGAACTTGAAGCTATCGGGCACCTTGCACCAGGCGACCACATCGCCCGCGCCATCGAGGAAGCGCGCGAACTGCCGCTCGAAGTCGTTCGTGCAGGGGGCATAGTTAAGCACACACTTATGACCATCCACCACGTTGGGGTTGGAAAATGGGAAGGGCAGCGTCTGCGACAGGCGGCGTGGCTCCGAGAGCAGCGCCGGCTCCTGCTCCTCGATGATCCGTTCGCGCAGAGCGGTGGTGAAAAGCCGCTTGACCAGGAAAGCCGCCGCGGGATGGCTCATGGCCAAGATGATCGCCGCATTCTCCAGGTCAACTGGCCCACCAAACGCCTTCACCGCGAAAAACTCGCGCACTTTGGGCGCCAGCGCCGCGAACTGCGTGGGCAGTTTCAGATCCTTGGCGATCAGGCGCGCATAGTAACCAATGATCTCGCCCGCCGTCTGCGGCGTAGGGATAGCGTACTCACGCTCAAACTCTTTCTCCAGCGTGATAAAGTCATAGCCCTCATAGCTGAAGGTGTGCTCCTCGGCGTCACCACGGCGCTTGGGCAGCGGCGGGCAGCGGAACCGCCCCACATCCACCGACGCGATCTCCTCGGCGAGCGACTTCTTACGCTGGAGAATGGCACTGAGCTGCGGAATAGCAATGTCGAAAGCGTACTTCTCCTCCACGGGTTGGAT
>JADMIN010000415.1 GCA_015478575.1 Ktedonobacterales bacterium
ACCAGCCACACCAGCATACAAGCCGGCGTGGCTTTGATTTATGACCACCTCTCGACTAAGCCTTTGCGCATGACGAGCGCATTCGCGACCACCGGCTCTTCTAAGCGTTGTGCCGCGATCGCTTTCCAGACCTCAGCGGGCTTTTGCTTCGCCATAAGGACCATACCTCCACGTGTGTTCAGGTCTTCACGCGCGGCCCCCATGCCAAGAGGGCCGCGCTGATGGGGAGAGCAGCCTGGGCAGCCGACCAGCGTCGGCTTGGCTGCCTAGATGCGCTCGCGGTTGTGTGGCCGCGCCATCGGCGGCTGGCGCATCCGGGTGGAGCGCCAGGCCGCGCGGAGGTCGTTACCAGTTCGAGACGTTGAGCGCGTAGAGCATGTGGCGCAGCGAGCGTGGCGCGCTGCTCCAGGAGGTCCAACTCGATGGCGTGACGGGGCAGCCATCGCACCAGTAGATGCGCGCGTCGGCGCTATCTGAGGTGTCGGTCGGGTAGCCACCGTGGCTGTAGCAGGGCGAGGTGAAGTACGACTTATGGCCATACTTCATATAGGTGGCCTCCGATGAGGAGACGACGTCGCAGCCGAGGTTGTAGAATGCCACGCCCCCGAGCATCGTCCAATCGGTGCCCCAGCCATTGCCCTGGGGATCTTGCGCGTAGTTGTACGTATCGTTCATAAATGCGTTGGTGGACTGCATCTCATTGCCCTCGGTGCAGCCGCCGCAGGTGAAGATGGTCGAGCCAAGCGGCACGCCGCCATGTGGGGTGGAGAGCGTCACGACATCCTGCACGTAGATCAGCGGCGGGAAGGCGGAGAGGCGCGCCTGCACGCCGTGAATCGCCCAGCGGATGATCAGGCCACCCATGCTGTGCGCCACCACCTGCACATTCTGGCCATAGACGCTGTAGGTGTCATAGATGTACCAAGCCAGCTCGCACGCGAGATGGCGGATCGATTCGTTGTTCGTGCCGACATTGCTAGCGTAGTAGCTGGTGCAGCGATAGGCCTTGCTCTTGATGTTGTAGCCGCAGTTGGTGTCGTTGGTATAGAACCCCACCTTGAGCATCGGCCCCGTCCAGTGCAGCGTCTGACTGCCGAAGGTGTGGTAGCCTTGCAGGTAGCTGCTGGCGGTGTTCCATGTCGAGCCGCAATCCACGGAGGAGTTGCTATTGAAGCCGTGAACGAAGACGATCGGCCAGGTGGTGGATGAGACGTAGGCGCCGGAGGCGTCGGCGCGCGCGACGCGCTGTTGCAGCAGCGTCCCGGTGAGTGCCAGTATGATCGCGAGCGGGAGCAGGATCTGAATGAACCGACGCCGGGGGGTCGTGCGTGTGGTGCCAGGCCGCATGCGTTGCTCCTCTCTGAGCTGCCGCGAATGTCAGGAATCCGTCATTGGATGCGCTGGGTGTGCGTTGCCCTGGGCCAGAAATGCGCGGTCGTGCCGCCCGTCCCCTCCTCTCTTTCGCGCCTCTACGTCTCCTCGAGCTACTCGATCGCCTCCCTGCTGGAATAGGGATGATTGTGGGCTGCTTGGGGGTAGGCGTCAATACGTATAAATGCGTAGAGCGGGCGCTTCACTGAGCACGCGGAGGAGACATGCGTTCCTGTACGCGGGAGGTGTGGCGCATGATCGTTTGTCGCGCTGACGCGCTTGGTGGGCGAGGGGGGCGGGGCCAGTGAAAACGCGGGAGGAAGACGACGCGAGAGGGGAAAAAGAGAGGGGAAGAAGAAAGTGCGGCGACTCAGGGACCTCTGCCCGTGGCGTGGCGCTCACGCGCGTGAGGATGTGGGCGCCCGACCCGCCTCACGCGCCGTCGGAAGCGGGGGCCGGGCGGAGGGATTGTCCGCTAGCGCTGGATCACTTGACGGAAGCGGCTGACCAGCAGCACGTGCGTCTGGAACAACTCGGCGGCTACCGGTTTCACCAGATAATCATCGGCGCCAGCCTGGAATGCGGTGATTTTGTCGCGGATTGCCACGCGGTGGGTCACGATCATCAGTAGGATGTTATGCGTGGAGGGCGTGTTGCGTAGGCTGGCGAGCATCTGTGGCCCGTTGGCATCGGGCAGATCGAGTTCCATCACGATCAGGGTCGGCATCCGCTGGCTCATCGCCGCCATCGCTTCGCGCGCTGACCCAACCACCGCCACCGCGCAGCGGTCGCGGATGGCGTTGGCCAGCCACTGCGCGCTCTGCGTATCAGGGTCAATGAAGAGCACCGAGAGCAGTGGCCGTGGGTATTCGCCCGTGCTCTCCCTGGTGCCTGGGGCGCCGCGTTCCTCGCGCTTACTCATCGGCGACCTCGCTCGTCGTGGACCGATGAGGCTTCAACTGGTGCCTGCTCTGGCGGCGCGTGGGGCAAGGTGAAGGTGAAGGTGGCGCCTTCGCCAGGGACGCCAGTGCTCTCCACCCAGATGCGTCCATTCATCGCCTCGACGTAGGCGCGACAGATGGCCAGCCCCAGTCCCGTGCCCACCACTGGCGAGGCGATATCGCGCTCCAGCCGGACGAACCGCTGGAAGAGCAACACGGCTTGATCCGGCGGAATCCCTAGCCCGCGGTCGCGCACGGCGATTTCCACCAGCGTGGGCGGTGCGGCGCGCTGACGCCGCCGCGCGGGGGATGGCGCGGCGAGGCGGGCGCTGATGGTGATGGGGCTGCCCGCCGGTGAATATTTGATGGCGTTGGTCAGCAGATTGAGGAGCACCTGGCGGACGCGCTCCTCATCCGCGTAGACCATCATGTCGGTGGGCACATCGAGGCGCAACGCGCGCTCTTGGCCCTGGCCCGCGCGTGGATCGAGCAGGTGGATCGCATTGAGGATGGCGGGCCGGACCGCGAAGGTGGCGAGGCGCAAGCTCGCCGTATCGGTCTCGATGTGGCGGATATCGAGCACCGAGCGGACGATGCCCGCGAGGTGCGTCGTGGCCGCGGCGCCGCGCTCCAGCATCTGCGCCTGGCGCGCATTGTCACCGCGGATACCCAGTTCGCGCGCGACCTCGATGTAGCCTTGCAGCGCCATGATGGGCGTGCGTAGCTCATGGTTCACGCTGGCGATGAATTGGTCTTTGAGGCGTTCCAGCTCTTTCTCGCGCGCGTAGGCCACGCGCACATCGCCCAGCTCGCGCTGGATGCGGCGATAGCCGCGGGTGGCGGCCAGCATCAGAAGGCCGATGACGATCTGGGTGGAGAGGGGGACCGTGAAGAGCACCAGCCCATCCGGCTCAGCGAGCGCGCTCCGCAGCCCATCGGTGTGCGGCGTCAGTAGGATGACGGCCAGCGTGAAGAGAACGGCACCCGCGATCGTGGCGATGACGAAGCGCGGCCCGCTCAGCAGCCCCGCTAGCACGATCGGGAGCGCCAGCAGCGCGAAGGCGGGGATGGCGGTCAGGTCG
>JADMIN010000416.1 GCA_015478575.1 Ktedonobacterales bacterium
TACTCAAACGCTGTTCTCCATCAAGCGAGGTGTCAGGCGCGCCGCCGCGCGGGGCCGTTTGCGTGGCGCGAGTGCGTTCCGGGGAAAGCGTCAGTTCGCGCGGCGGGCGACGAAAACGAACTCCAGCCCCGGTCGGTCGGGGGCGTCTCGGACCTCATCCAAGATCAGGTCAGCTACCAGCAGCGAGGCGGTGACCTCGGCGCGGTCGCGGAAGCGCAACGTCGAGTCCGAAGTCAGAACCGCGCCGTCGCTTTCGAAGACATAGGTATGTCGGAAGGAGACGAGATGACTTCGCACCTCGATCACCTCGACCCATCCCTCAACGGCGCCGATGTTCGGCACGATGACGCGCTTGTATGAGTTCTCCCGGTTCCATGCCAACCACCCCTTTGCCTGGAGGTCCCGTGTTTCGAACACGATGCGCCCACCTGGGCGGAGCGCCGACCGGACCGAGCGGAGGGTCGCCTGCCACTCTTGGTCGGAAAGGAAGACCTGCGCGACGTTCCCGGTCATTGTCGCAAGGTCCACCCGCAATGCGGGAAGACTCGTGGCATCACCCTGTATCCAGCGCACACGCTCCGCGCCGGCCTTGGCCCTCGCCACAGCGAGCGAGGCGGCGGCCGGGTCGAGCGCGATCACCTCGATACCCTGGGTCGCGAGAAGACAGGCAAACGTTCCCGTGCCACAACCGATGTCGAGGACACGCTGAGCGGCGAACTCGGCGACCAGGGCCGCGTAGGCATCAAGGTCGGAGCGGTCGGAATCGCAGGCGTCGTAGACCGCGGCGAGTCGCGGCTCTCCGAAGATCGCGTCAGCCATGGTACCAATGATAGCGCTCAACGCCTCATGTGGCAAGGTTGCCACGTGTCCGACACGGCGAGTCGCGCGTCCCACTTGGCGGAGGCGAACACGTGCTCTTTTGAGCACGACGCCGCGGCAAACCGGGACGGCCGCGGCAAACCGGGACGGCGAACGTGTGCGGGCCGAGGCATGCGCCTCCTCAGCCGGGGGACGGCCCGCATGTCGAACTGGAGGTGCTCACCAGACGTATCGGTGAGGATGACTGCCCATGGATGAGGCGCACTTCCGCGCGGGGTGCCGGGAGAGGGGGGAGCCTAGCGGCGATGTTGGACGGGCGCACGCGAGCCGTGGGTTAGGGTCGCAGGCTGCCACGGATGGCCTCGATCTCCGCACGCTTCATGGCACTGTGGGCCAGCGTCGCGCTCACCTTCGCGCAGCCGTGCAGCACTGTGGAGTGGTCGCGCCCCCCCAGCGCCGCGCCGATCTGAAAGAGCGAGTGGGCCGTCTCTTCACGCAGAAGATACATCGCCACCTGGCGTGCCCAGACGACCTGGGGCCGGCGTGTCTTGCTCCGCAACTCCTCTTCACTCACCTCATATCGTCGGGCCACCGCCGCCAACACCTCCGCAATCTCCACTGGGCGGCCCACGGCGCGCTCACTCGCGAGCGACGCCAGCGCCCGCGATGCCAACGCCACATCTAACGGCTGGCGGAGCAGCCCGGCGTATGCCACGACGCGCGTGAGCGCCCCCTCCAGCGCGCGGATGCTCTCACACTCTGGCCGCGCCAATAGTGCCAGCACGTCATCGGCCACCGTCACCTGTCGCGCCGCCGCCTTCATGCGCAGAATCTCCAGGCGATGCGCGAAATCGGGCGGCGTGATATCCGCGATCAGGCCCCAGGCGAACCGCGAGCGCAGCCGGTCGTGCAGGTGACTCATGGCGTTGGGCACGCGGTCACTGCTGAGGACGATCTGCTTGTTCTTCTCATGCAGCGCATTGAAGGTATGGAAGAACTCTTCTTCCGTCGAATCTTTGCCCGCGATGAACTGCACATCATCCACCAACAGCACATCCACCGCGCGATAGCGCTGGCGGAACTCGTTGGTGGTGCGCTGGCGGATGGCTTCGATGATCTCGTTGGTGAAACGCTCCGCCGTGACATAGGCCAACGTCAGCCCTTGCTCGCGCACGTGGTGGCCGATGGCATGTAGCAGGTGCGTCTTGCCCAGACCGACACCACCATAGATGAGGAGGGGGTTATAGCGCTCGCCCGGCGCGTGCGCGACCTCCAGCGCCGCCGTGTAGGCCAGGCGATTGGCCGTGCCGACGACGAAGGACTCGAAGTGATAGCCTGGATGCGGCTCATGTGCCTCGGTGGGAACATCTGGTTCCCTGACGAGAAGCGGCACGGGTGTCGCCGCCAGCGGGCGGGGCAACGCCGATGCCCCACCGCCAGAGGTGGGTGACGGGGACCGCGGTGGCGCGGTGGGCAGATCCAGCAGCGGCGGCTGCGCGACGCCATCGTGTCTGGGACGCTCCATGCCCCCCAACTGGCCAGACGTGCGTGGACGCGCGGGCGCACGGGGCGCGAGGGCCACCCGCTGAGCCAGAGGCGCGCGACGGCCAGCCGGCGGGCGCTGGGCAAGCGCCACGGCGTGCGTATCGGGCGCGTCAGGGAGGGGAGGCGGAGGGGGACACACCGTAAAGCTGATCCGCATGCTCTGCCCGACCACTTCGCTCACCGCGACGCGCGCCATCTCGTGGAAGCGCTGGCTGAGATGCTCGCTGGCAAAGGTGTTGCGCACGCCCACGACCAGGCACCCCTGTCGCAGTTCCACACCGCTGGTCTCGCGAAACCAGGTCGTGAAGGCACCGGGGGAGATACGCAGGCGGATACGATCAAGCGCCGCCTGCCAGGCCTGCTTAGCATCCATCAGCCCGCCTCCAACGCATCCAACGTATCCACGCATGTGACCCAATGAAGCACATGCGTAGCCAGTAGCCGCGGTTATAGACAGCACACTACTAGGGGAAACGCGCACCGCGCCCGCACGAGCTGAATCGTGGTCACGCGGGTCGCGCCTCGGCAAACACCAGCGGGTAGGCCTTCGGCGAAGCGTCTCGGCCGGGGGAACATGACCCACGCGCATGGGAGTTTCAAGCGTTCATCGTAACATTCCGCGCGTCCGCTGTAAAGCGTGATAGGTTATCAAGCGCGTGGGGAGGCGGTTGAGATACTACCGCCGGACCTCTGAGCAAGTTTTAACCTCATCCTCAGCGCACACTCAGGCATGCTCGCTATTCTAGAGATGTCCATGTGCGGATGTGCGCACGGCTCAGCGTGGGAGGCCCCGCCTGAGCGTCAGTTGAGGAGGATGAGTACCTATGCGTTTGAGCAGTCAGACTCGATTGCTGGCGCGCCGGACAACCTGGGCGCTGGCGGTGATGGCGCTCGTCGTTTTGCTCGCACTGGCCGCCTGTGGCGGTCGTGGGGCAAACCGTGGGGGCGGCGGAGGCTATGGCACGACCGGCGGCACCACGAGCACCACCGGCACGAATGGCAACGGTAGCCCCACGGG
>JADMIN010000417.1 GCA_015478575.1 Ktedonobacterales bacterium
ATGCTATACTCTCTACTGTCTCTTATAAGTGGAAAACTTAGGCTGCCCGGTATATGGGGGTGGCTGATGGTCGCCGGGTCGCCCGCCACATACCCTCTGAACGGCGGGCTACTCCTCAGAAGCGCGCCCGGCAGGAAGATCCGAAATAGGGACGAAAAGCGAAACGTAGGCTCCGCGTATGCCGGCACCGACACGCCGGAATGGGCATGCGCATAGGGAGCTTGCGGCGGTGTCCAAATGAGTAAGCGCCCGATGGCGCACGTAGAACACCCAAAGGAGGAGGTCGCCCCTCCCTGGAGCGCGTGGAAGTCCGGGGTCGCGGCGGGCCAGCAGATATGGGATTGCAGACTGACGACAAAGCGCGGATCATCACGGAGCATCAGACCCACGAGGGCGACACCGGCTCGCCTGAGGTGCAGGTCGCGCTCCTCACCGGACGCATTCAGGAATTGACGGTGCATTTGGCCGAGCACAAGCACGACCACCACTCGCGCCGCGGCCTGTTGATGATGGTAGGGCAGCGCCGCCGCATGCTCAAGTACCTCAACCGCACCAGCCCGGAGCGCTATCGTGCCCTGATCGCCAAGCTGGGCCTGCGCCGCTAACAGTCGGACCCCTTGTCGCCTAGCGAGGCCGGCGCGAACGAAGACGCGCACGACGCGCGAAATCGCTCCTGGCCAACCGGCGGCCACTCGACCTGTTCGGCGGATGCGCGACATCCCGCCGCGCCTCGAGGCGCGGGCGCAACTGGTGTTTCTGGCCGCGAAGCCTCGCGGCCCCTCCAAGTGCGTATGCGCCCGACAGTTCAGAGTGTCCTCCCAGCGCGCTCAGCGCGCGCTCGCGCCGGCCCACGGCAGAGGCGAGGGGGATCCTGGAGGAACACATGATACATCAGTTTGAGACGACCCTCGCGGGCCGTACCCTCTCCATTGAGACCGGCCGCGTGGCAGAACAGGCCGGCGGCGCCGTGATCGTGCGCTACGGCGACACGGTCGTGCTCGGCACCGCCACCGCCAGCAGCGGCCCACGCGAGGGCATTGACTTCTTCCCCCTGACCGTAGATGTCGAGGAGCGACTCTACGCCGCTGGCAAGATTCCTGGTGGCTTCATCAAGCGCGAGGGCCGCCCCACCGAACACTCCATCCTAGCCTCACGTCTCGCCGACCGCCCCATCCGCCCGCTCTTTCCCAAGGGCTATCGCAACGATGTGCAGGTCGTCATCACGATTCTTTCCGCCGATATGGAGAACGATCCCAACGTCTTGGGCATCATCGCGGCCTCCGCGGCGCTCTCCATCTCCGATGTTCCTTTCGCCGGCCCTGTGGGCGCGGTGCGCGTCGGCTATATCAACGGCCAGATCGTCATCAACCCCCCCGAATCTGAGTTGGCCAATAGCCTGCTCGATCTCGTGGTCGCGGGCACCGCTGACGCGGTGGTGATGGTCGAAGCGGGCGCAAAAGAGTTGCCTGAGGAGACATTGGTCGAGGCCTTGCGCACCGGCCACGAGACCATTCAGCAGATCATCCGCATCCAGCGACAGCTCGTAGAGGCGGCGGGCAAGCCCAAACAGCAGTTCACCGCTCCTGAGCCAGACACCGCGCTTGGCGAGGCAGTCGCGAAGTTTGCGCGCCCGCGTTTCACCGATACCGCGAACAACCCGAACAAGGCCGAGCGCGAGGCACGCTTGCATGCCGTGGAAGTTGATCTGCTCGCGGCACTCGCCGAGCGATATCCAGACCGTGGCAAAGAGATCCGCACGCTCTTCGAGAAAGAACTGAAACAGTACGTCCGCAACCAGATCCTGGAGAAAGGTGTGCGCCCTGACGGCCGTGGCCCGAAGGACATCCGCCCCATCAGTTGCGAGACGCACCTGCTGCCGCGCACTCATGGCTCCGCCATCTTCACGCGCGGCCAGACGCAGGTGCTCAGCATCGTGACGCTCGGCTCCCCTGGTGAGGAGCAGCGGCTGGATGGGCTGGGCGCCGAGGAGACCAAGCGCTACATCCACCACTATAACTTCCCGTCATTTAGCGTGGGCGAGACGCGCTCCTCACGCGGGCCGGGCCGCCGCGAGATCGGCCACGGGGCGCTGGCGGAGCGCGCGCTGTTGCCGGTCATCCCAGAGTCGGCGGAGTTCCCCTATACGATCCGCGTCGTCTCAGAGGTGCTAAGCTCCAACGGCTCAACCTCAATGGGCTCGACCTGCGGCAGCACCCTGGCGCTGATGGATGCTGGCGTGCCGATCAAAGCGCCGGTCTCTGGCGTGGCGATGGGTCTGATCACCGCCGGTGGCGCGACCATTGAGGGCGGCAAATACACCATCCTCACCGATATCCAGGGCGTCGAAGACGCGCTCGGCGACATGGACTTCAAGGTCGCGGGGACGGCGGACGGCGTGACGGCTTTGCAGATGGATATCAAGATCAAGGGGCTGACGACCGATATCCTGGCGGAGGCGATGGCGCAGGCCAAAGCAGGCCGTATGTTCATCATGGATCGCATGCTCGAATCGCTGGCGGAGCCGCGTACGGCGCTCTCGCCCTATGCGCCGCGCATCCAATCTATTCGCATCAACCCAGAGAAGATCGGCGTCATCATCGGCCCCGGCGGCAAGATGGTGCGACGCATCCAAGAGGAATCGGGCGCCAAGATCGAGATTGACGACGATGGCACGGTTCATATCTCCTCGGTCTCGGAAGAAGGCATGCAGAAGGCCATGAACGCCGTCCGCGCGTTGACCGAAGAGGTGGAGGTCGGCAAAATCTACACCGGCATGGTTCGTCGCCTGGTAGATTTCGGCGCGTTCATCGAGATTTTGCCCGGCAAAGAGGGGCTTGTGCGCACAAGCCAACTCGCCGACTATCCCGTCAACCGCCCGGAGGATGTCGTCTCGGTGGGTGACGAGGTGAATGTCATGGTCGTGGAGGTAGATCCGCAGGGGCGCATCAACCTCTCACGCAAGGCCGCGCTCAGTGGCCAGATGCCATCAGCGGATGAGCTGGAGGCGGAGCGCGGCCCGCGCGGGCCACGCAGCCCCCGCCCCGGCGGCTATGGTGGCGGGTATGGCGGCGGCAACGGGGGCGGCCCGCGCGGCGGCTCGCCCTATCCTGATCGCGG
The DNA here is from genome assembly GCA_015478575.1 of Ktedonobacterales bacterium. GTDB lineage: Bacteria > Chloroflexota > Ktedonobacteria > Ktedonobacterales > JADMIN01 > JADMIN01. Next base: position 3,118 of record JADMIN010000417.1, read on the forward strand.
CCCGGGCGGTGGCGGCTTCAGCCGCGGCCCCGCTGGCGGAGGCGGGCGCGGTGGCCCCGCTGGCGGTGGCGGGCGCGGTGGCCCGCCTCCGAGCGGCGGGCGTGGCCCTGGTGGCCGCGATAATTGACCCCTCTTTCCAGCCGCCTTCCTTGGCGAGGGGAAAGGCTGGGGGAGGTTCTGGAGGAGAGTGCGGCATGCCGCACTCTCTTTTTTTCTACGGCGGTAAAGCCGGCTTAGCGGCAAGTCGTTCTTCAAGCGCCGC
>JADMIN010000418.1 GCA_015478575.1 Ktedonobacterales bacterium
CCTATGCACCCAGCATCATCGTCTTTCTCACACGCGCTCGGACCGTTCTGGCCCTGGCGTCGCACCACCCTCACCTTCGCCAGCGCGGGCGGCACCGGCGGCGGCACCAGCGGCGGTGGCGCGGCACCACCACCTGGCTCCATCCCACCAGGTGATGGCACACCCGATGAGCAGCGCCGTAATCGCCCATCAGGCTTGATCGCCCTCATCATCGCCATCATCATTCTGCTGCTGTTGGCCTGTGTCGCGCTCGCGCCCGGCTTGCTCAAGACGATCGGGAATGCCCGCACGCAACCCACACCCACCAGCCCACCGCGCGTCGTCACTTCGCCCTCGCCTTTGCCTTCGCCCTCACCTTCCCCCTCGCTCACGCCCACGCCACAACTAGGGTTGCTTGGCCAGTACTACCGCATGCCCACCTATGGCCCTGGCCAGCCCGTGCCCACCATGCCCAGCGGCACCCCTGTCTTCACCGCGGTGGACAGCAATCTCAACGTGGCCTATGGCATCTGGGGTGAGAACGGCACGATGCGCTATCCCCACGCAGACAAGGGCACTCTCGGACCAAACGGCTTCGCCATTCGTTGGACTGGCTCGATCACCGTGCCCGCGACCGATACCTACACCTTCTACGCCACATCCGATGATGGCGTGCGCGTGTGGGTCAATGGCCAGTTACTCATTGATAACTGGACGGTCCATGCCCAGTCGTTCAACTGCAACATCGTCGCGGGGCCAGGCACTCCCACCCCGCCCACGCCGTCCCCGCGCTGCGTCTCCATCGCGCTCACCGCTGGCCAGCCCGCCAGCATCAAGGTCGAGTACTACGAGAACCAGCAAGACGGCGCCACCATCCAGCTCTTCTGGCAGTCTTCCACCATCGCCCGGCAGATTGTGCCCGCCAGCGCCTTCTCCCATTAGCCACCATGCGATGAGGAGGCCACGCCGCCCACATGGGCAAGCGCGCCTCCCATCGCCGCCATGTGCCACGTCATTCACTCGCTTGGCCGAGCTACCGCCACCGGCTGATACGCGGTTGGGTAAACGTGTTGGCGAGCGCCAAGCCTACCCCAGCGCCATTACCCCGCGCGCTTCCGGGCGGGGCGTGCCCCATCCGTCGCCACCTACCGGAGGAGCGCGTATGCGCTTGCGCCGGAGTGGCCCCGTGGTCTATGCTGTGGCCATCGTTGGCTACTGACACCAGATCAGGAGTGATCCGTGCGGCACATCCCCACCGCCCTCCGCCGCTCTGTGCCCACCACCCCCACGCAGTGGTTGCGCGCGGGCGTGCTCCTCGCGGCGTTGCTCGCCGTCGCCCTGGGCATCGCCGCGCGCGCGCTGGCCGGTCCCCCACAGACCGCGCCGCGGCTGCTAGGCCAGGCGGCCCCAGCTTTCGCACTGCCCGCCGAGCAAGGCGGCAGACAGCTCCCTGGCACCATCACCCTCGCGGCGCAACGCGGCCACCCCACCCTGCTCGTCTTCTTCTACACCCTCTGCCCCCGCTGTCTGAGCGAGGTCCAAGCGGCCCAGTCCGCGACCCACGACCGTGCCACTCGTGGCGCATCCGTCCTCTATATCAGCTCGCCCGCCGAGCGCCCTGATATCGTGGATGCCTATCTTGGTCGGCTCGGCATCTCCGCACCGGCCCTGCTGGATGCCGGTGGCCAGCTAGCCGCCCGCTACCGCATACGCTTCTATCCGACCACCGTGCTGGTGGATGCCCGCGGCGTCGTGCGCGGCGTGTGGATGGGCGAGACCAGCGCCGCGACCCTCACCCAAGCGCTCGCCGCGCTCTAGCGTCGCCCCCCGCCCGCGCGTTGCCGCAATCCGGCCAAGCCCCATCAGCACCCACACGCCAGCGGATTATTGGAATAGTACGCGGCCAGCCACTTACCAGCCAATTTGCTCGTCGCCAATGTCGCGCCAGCCCAGATCGTATTGGTGGACCACGAGGGCTGGCTCGTATACGCCAGCGGCTGATCCGCGGACCAGAAAACCCCCAGCCACCAGGGTGCCCCATTGAAGGTCTGGAGCAGCGCCTCCACGTCGCTCAGTTGCTCGCTCTGGTCGCCATTTGGTCCCGTGCTCAGGTCCATCTGACCAGGGGAGCCATTGGAGCCGGGCACACTCTCATATCCGGCAGAGGTAAAGATGACCGAGCGCGCGTACTTGTCGCTCAGCCGCGTCAGCCGCCCGAAGATATCGCCCTGCCCCGCCAGGTCCGGGCCTTTGCCGTGCCAGGCATTCGTGAGCGCATCCAGTGAGACATCAGCATCGCGGGTGAGCGGGAAGTGCGCGTCCACACCAATAACGTCCAGCGCATCCCACCAGGTGATCCGCTCAAACTCCGGCGCCGCCACCGCTGGCTGGCTCGCGCTGACCCCCCAGGCGGCGGAATAGACCAGTTTGCCCCCGTAGCCGCCACCAGGCTTCGTGCCCCGCGAAGCCAGCGGCGTATAGCTCGCGCCACGGATGGCCTGGATGACGTGCCGCCACTCACAGTCACGCCGGCCCGTACAGCCCTTCGGCCCCCCCGCCACACCCGCCGGATCGGCGCTCTTCACCGTATTCGCCGTATCATACGACACATCACCCAGTTGATCCCCCATGATGAAGTAGGGCAGACGGTACTGCGCGGATATCTGCGCGTAATGTGTCGCGAAGGCGGTATAGTTATCTATCCACGCACGCTCCTCCGGCCCCACCACAATCGTGGTCGCCAGATTGAAATTGGCATTCGAGCTTTGGTCGAACCAGGCATGCCCCACATACGCCGCCGCCTCGCTGGGGCTGAGCGCATCCTGTTGCCGCACCTCGAGCTCTAGGATGGGCACCAGTCCCGCCGTGCGCGCATCCTTGATCGCCTGGATATACTGCTCATCGGGCAACGTGTCCTTATTATCCGCGTCAGTCGTATGCCATTCGAGTGTGTTGCTGCTGCGCTGCGGCATATCCGCAAAGACCGGAATAATCACCGTGTTCATATGGAACGTGGCGGCCTCGTTTTGCAGGTTGCGCAGCGAGATCGGCTGGGTGTATCCCCCCCCGGAGAGCCGTCGTGACCACGAATAGACGAACCCCTGGAAGGTCGCCCCGCCAGCTTGGCGGCCACCGTTCGCCTGCGCCTGGAGCCGCGCCTCGATGAAGAGCAGCCGCGGCAGCAGCAGCGACCCCACCGTCATCGTCACAACCAGCAGCGGCACCGCCGCCAACGCCCCCAGACGCAACGCGCGCCGCGTCGGTGGGTGTCGGCCAGGCGTCGGCAGGGGCGAGGTGCCAGGCAGCAGTGGAGCGGGCGAGAGCGGCATGCGCACTATCCTCCTTACGCCGGGAAAGCGAGCTTTCGATACTTCTCGGCGGTCTCATACCA
>JADMIN010000419.1 GCA_015478575.1 Ktedonobacterales bacterium
ACTGTGGGGAGAGGCATGTACCCGACTTGCCCGCGCGTGAGCGTGAGGCAAGGCTTCGCGATGAGGAAGAGGCGCGGCGTGAAGCGGAATTTGAGCGGCGAGTGGTGGGTGTGGCGCCGCGCGCGCTGGGAGCTGGTCCAGCGGGGCGGGAGAGGCGGCGCATGACGCCCAGGAGTATCCTGACGCCAGAAGAGGCGGCCTTCGCGCGGGCACGGCGGGTGGGGCGCCTTGCCACCAGCGATGCCGCTGGCCACCCACACGTGGTCCCCGTCTGCTATGCCTTTGACGGCGCGCGCTTCTACACACCGCTAGATGAAAAGCCCAAACGCGCGAGTGACCACGCGCTGCGCCGCGTGCGCAACATCGAGGCGCGGGGTGAGGCGACGCTGCTCCTCGATCACTACGAGGAGGACTGGTCGCGCCTGGGCTATCTGCTGGTGCGTGGGCGCGCGGCGCTGCTGCCACCGGAGGATCCCGCCCACGCGCCAGCCCTGGCGCTCTTGCGCGAGCGTTATCCACCCTACCGTGCGATGGCGCTGGAGAGACGCGCGGTGATCGCCCTCACGCCGGAGCGCGTCACCTCGTGGGGGCCGGCGCTCGCGCTCGCGGACCCGACGGACCCAGCGCCCGGCGAGAGCGTCTGGCTCCAGCCTGGTCGCGGGCTGGATTTCATGCCGCTGGCGCGTGAGCGCCGCTCGGTGCGCGCGTTTCACGAGCGGCCCGTTCCGCGCGCGGCACTGGAGGCTATGCTGGAGGCCGCGCGCTGGGCGCCCTCACCACACGGACGCCAGCCGTGGCGCTTCGTCGTGCTGACACGCGCCGAGCCGAAGCAGCGGCTCGCCGAAGCGATGGGCGACGAGTGGCAGCGCACGCTGGCGATGGATGGCGAAGCCGCCGAGGTCATCGCTCTCCGCCTGGCGAAATCGCGCGAGCGCATCCGCACCGCCCCCGCGCTGATCCTTGCGTGCCTCTATCTCGAAGACCTGGACCACTATCCCGACGCCGAGCGGCAGCGCGCCGAGGAGGTGATGGCGGTGCAGAGCCTGGGTGCCGCTCTCCAGAATATCTTGCTCGCCGCCTACAGCCTGGGGCTGGATACCGGCTGGATGTGCGCGCCGCTCTTCTGCCCGGAGACCGTCCGCGCCGCGCTCGCTTTGGAAGCCACGCTGCTCCCCCACGCTCTCATCCCCGTGGGCTACGCCGCCGCCCCCAGGCGCCGCCCCCATCGCCCAGCGAGCGAACTGGTAGTGCGCTTCGATTGAGCGCGGGGCTGTGCCCCTCCTGAATGCTGGCGTGCCGCACACAATAACTGGCGCGAGGAGGCCACGCCAGGCACGCCCGCCGTGCGGCGTCGGTTGCGGGGGCCACGCGATCTGTGCTCTCATCTCCTTGTAGAGAGACGCGACACCGTGAGACCGGAAGAGAGGATACGATGACGAGCCAGCGCGACGAGATACAGATGGCGGCGCCAGCGGACCTGTCGGCGGTGGCGGCGACATCTGGGCCGCGCGGCATCGGCACGGCGGTCTCATTCGATTGGGGCATCGGCTTCGAGCTGCTGATCCTCGCGCCCTACTTCGTCGCGGGGACTGGCCCCGGCTCTTCACTCATCCACCAAGGCACCATGCCGCGGCTGGGCGCGGGGCTGCTGACGCTGGGCTTGGCGGCGGGCGCCTTCGCGCTGGGCGAGGGCATGCGCCGGGGCTGGCGCCCTGCCTGGGCGGTGCAGGTCGTGCTGAATAGCGCCATCACCCTCGGCGGACTAGCGACGCTGCCCGCGGCGGTGAGCGGACTGCGATCTGGGCACTTCGGCCAGGCCGTCGCTACCAGCATCATGCTCTTCATCAGCCCCGCCATCGCCTGGATGCTCACCCGCCCCGCCACTCGCGCCTGGCTCGCGCGCACCACATCCGCCGCGGCACGAGCGCGGCACGGTGGCGCTTGGCTGATTGGGCCGCTGCTCTGCGCGGTCATCGGCGGCGCCGCCATCGCCTTCCAGCGCGCCTACTGAGTCGGCTGGACTAGCGCGCCGCCGGATAGGCCGCGCGCAGCTTCATCTCCAGGTGCGCACGCACGGTGGGCCACTCCTCCTCGATAATGCTAAACATCACCGTATCGCGCTGGTAGCCATCCGCGTAGATCATGTGCTTGCGCAAGATGCCCTCGCGCACCGCGCCCAGCCGCGCGATGGCGCGTTGTGAGATGAGGTTGCGGCTATCCGTTTTGAGTTGTACGCGGATCATGCCCAGCGTCTCGAAGGCGTGGCGCAGCAGCAGATATTTACATTCAGTATTCACCGCCGTCCGTCGCGCTTGCCGTGCCAGCCAGGTCCATCCAATCTCCAGCCCGCGATGTTCTGGCGTGATCGTCATGTAGCGTGTCGAGCCGACCACCTCATCCGCTGCCCGCGCGAAGATGACGAAGGGCAATTCACTCCCCGCCGTTTGCGCCTCGCGGGCACGGGCGATCCACCCTTCCATCGCCCCCACGGACGCGCTGGGATTGGACGACACATAGCGCCAGATAGCCTCATCCTGTGCCGCCGTGTGCAGCGCCGCCGCGTGCTCGATCCGCAACGGCTCCAGTCGCGCCCACGTGCCCTCCAGCGTCACCGGTTGTATTTCCATCACGCCCGCCTCCTCTTCCGCGAAACGATCCAGAGAGCAGTGTACGGCCACAATTGGCCTAGAGCAAGGGCCATTTAGCGGAAGCGCAAGAGGGCCAATGCGCCCACCAGTCCCCAGAAGAGGTACGGCGAGGGGTTGAGCGCATTCGTGGGGATGCCATGACGGAGCGCGGCAAGCCTGACACATCCAGACTAGAGCGCGGCCAAGAACGTGGTGATGGCCGCGTTGACGGCGACTGGCTCCTCCACGGTGGCGGTATGGCCAGCGTTGGGGGTGACGACCAGCCGCGAGCCAGCAATGCGCTCGTGCATACGCCGCGCCTTCTCTGGCGGCGTGGCCACATCCTGGTCGCCGACGACAATCAGCGTCGGCAGCGCGATGCGCGCGAGTTCGTCAGCGACGCCCTGGCGCTCGACCACGCCGATAGTGGCCCGTGCCGCGCCAGCACGGCTATTCGCCTCCATGCGCCGCCACTCCGCCCGCTCCGCCGCACGCGCGGGGTTGCTCATAAATGTCTCGCCGAACATGATCGGCATGACGCGCGCCGAGACCAGGCGTGTGCCAAAGAGGCGGGCCACGCGCGCCATCTGGCGATAGCGCGGCACATGCGCCGCTGGCTCTGGGTCGGCGGAGGTCTCCAGCAAGATGAGTGAGCGCAGCAACTCCGGGCGGCGCGCCGCTAGGGTCTGTCTGACGAATGGCAGGAGATGTGCTACCCTGGTTTGGGAGGACCA
>JADMIN010000420.1 GCA_015478575.1 Ktedonobacterales bacterium
GGCGTACACCAGGAGGCGTACACCAGGAGGCGTACACCAGGAGGCGTACACCAGGAGGCGTACACCAGGGCCAGCCCGTTTCTTAGTCCAGATACTCGTAGGCTGGCAGCGTCAGGAAGTCGGCGAAGTCGGCGGCGCTGGTGAGCCGGTCAAAGAGCGCCGCCGCCTCGTCATAGTGCCCCGCGGCATAACGCGCCGCGCCGAGGTCCGCCTTGAGCCGCCCCATCTCCTCGATCTGCAGTGCGCGGTAGAGTTCCAGCGTGAGCCGCCGTCCGTCGTCCAGCACACCGCGCGGGTCGTGGACCCATTGCCAGAGCTGCGCGCGCGAGATCTCAGCGGTGGCGGCATCCTCCATCAGATGGTAGAGCGGCACGCAGCCCAGGCCCCCTAGCCACGCCGCCAGGTATTGCACGCCCACGCGGATATTGGTCCGCGCGCCGGCCTCGGTGATTGGCCCGGCGGGGACGGCCAGCAGGTCCGCGGCGGTCACACGCACATCCGCGCGCGCGCGATCAATCTGGTTGGGGGTCGGCATACGACAGTCAAAGACCTCCAGCGCCACCGGCACCAGCCCTGGATGCGCCACCCACGTGCCATCGTGGCCATCGCCCGCCTCGCGCTCCTTGTCCGCGCGCACGGCGGCCAGCGCCCGCTCGTTGGCCGCTGGATCGCCCTTGATGGGGATGTTGGCCGCCATGCCGCCCATCGCGTGCGCCCCGCGCCGGTGGCAGGTCTGGATCAACAGCAGCGAGTATGAGCGCATAAAGTGGCTGGTCATCGTCACCAGCGCGCGGTCGGGCAGGATGAAGCTCGGATCCTTGCGCCGCTTCTTGATCGCGCTGAAGATGTAGTCCCAGCGCCCACAGTTCAGGCCAGCGGAGTGGTCGCGTAGCGCGGAGAGAATCTCGTCCATCTCGAAGGCTGCTGGCAGCGTCTCGATCAGCACCGTCGCCTTGATACTGCCATGCGGCAGACCGCGCTCGCGCTCAGCCAGCGTGAAGATGTCGTCCCAGAGCTGTGCCTCGTGGTGGCTCTCCATCTTGGGCAGGTAGAAGTAGGGACCGGTGCCCTTGGCCAACAGCGCCTTGGCGTTGTGGAAGAAGTAGAGGCCGAAGTCGAAGAGCGCGCCCGCGATCGGCTGCCCCTCCAGCAGCACGTGCTTCTCCGGCAGGTGCCAGCCGCGAGGGCGCACCATTAGGACGGCGGTGTGCTCGCTCAAGTGATAGACCTTGCCCTCTGGGCTGGTATAGCTGATCGTTCCGCGCACCGCGTCGCACAGGTTGATCTGCCCCTGGATCGTGGCCTCCCAGGTGGGCGCGTGCGAATCTTCAAAATCGGCCATGAAGACCTTCGCGCCGGAGTTGAGCGCGTTGATGATCATCTTGCGCTCCACCGGCCCGGTGATCTCGACCCGGCGGTCGCGTAGGTCAGCGGGGATGGGCGCGATCCGCCAGTCGCCCGCGCGGAGCGCCGCGGTCTCCGGCAAAAAGTCGGGCAGGTGCCCGGCGTCGAACTTGGCCTGGCGCAGGATGCGCGCATCCAGCAGCGCTTCGCGCCGGGCGCCGAACTGGCGCTGGAGCAGCGCCACGAACTCCAGCGCCTCTGGCGTCAGCATCTCAGCGAACGCTGGCGAGACAGGCGCGGTGATGGTGAGGCCCGCGGTGATCGGTGGCATGTTGGTCGTCATCTGTCTTTCCTTTGGCGCCGATGCGTGACGGTGGTGGTGCTCTTGAGGGCAACGAAGCGGCGCGGGCCAAGCGCGGCATGGCCGCGCATACCAGGGAGGGGCGGAGGGGAGATGCCGACTAGGGCGCACGCCTGTGCGCCCTAGCCACCAATGGCTCTTTGGTCCGCCATGCCCACTTCGCGGCGCGTGCCTAATGAAACTGGGCAAGCTCGGTCGAGCCAGCCAGCGCCAGCGTAGAAGACTCGCCGCCCGTAATCGCCTGGGCTACCTCATCGAAGTAGCCCGTGCCCACCTCACGTTGATGCTTGGTCGCTGTGTAGCCGTCAGGCTCCGCCGCGAACTCCTCTTGCTGTAACGCTGAGTAGGCCGCCATGCCGCGCTCATGGTAGCCACGAGCTAGCGTGAACATGCTGTAGTTGAGCGCGTGAAAGCCCGCCAGCGTGACGAACTGAAAGGCGTACCCCATCTCACCGAGCCGTCGCTGGAAGGTGGCGATGGTCCTCGCGTCCAGCTTCTTCTGCCAGTTGAAAGAGGGCGAGCAGTTGTAAGCCAATAGTTTGCCCGGATGTGCCGCGCGCACTTCCTCGGCGAAGCGCGCGGCTTCCTCCAGGCTCGGCTCGGAGGTTTCACACCAAACGAGGTCCGCGAAGGGCGCGTAGGCGATGCCGCGGGCGATCGCGGCATCCAGCCCACCACGCATGCGGTAGAAGCCCTCAGCGGTGCGCTCGCCCGTAAGGAAGTCTTGGTCGCGGGGGTCAATATCACTGGTGATGAGGTGCGCGCCGTTGGCATCGGTGCGCGCGACGAGCAGCGCTGGCACGCCCATCACATCCGCCGCCAGGCGCGCGGCGACGAGGTTACGGATGGCGTTTTGCGTGGGAATGAGCACCTTGCCGCCCATGTGGCCGCACTTCTTCTCCGAGGCGAGCTGATCCTCGAAGTGGACGCCCGCGGCGCCCGCCTCGATCATCGCCTTCATCAACTCAAAACAGTTGAGCGGACCGCCAAAGCCAGCCTCGGCGTCGGCCACGATGGGAGCGAACCAGTGGATGCCATTGGTGCCTTCGGCGTGGGCGATCTGGTCGGCACGCTGGAGCGCCTGATTGATGCGCTTCACCACGTGGGGAACGCTGTTCACGGGATAGAGGCTCTGATCGGGGTACATCTGCCCGGCCACGTTGGCGTCCGCGGCGACCTGCCAGCCGCTGAGATAGATGGCCCGGAGGCCCGCCCGCACTTGCTGCACCGCCTGGTTGCCAGTTAGCGCTCCCAGCGCCGCGACATACGGCTCGGTGTGGAGCAGTTTCCAGAGGCGCTCGGCGCCCAGCCGCGCCAGCGTGTGTTCGATCTGGATCGAGCCGCGCAGCCGCAGCACATCCTCGGCGCTATACGGACGCTTGATGCCCTCCCAACGGGGGTCCATGCTCCATTGCGCGGTCAGGGCCGCGGCCTCTCGCTCGCTCATACCGTGTTCTCCTTTGCGCACTCCATTGTGCTTCCCGGCTCACATGGCCGGTGTCAGCCGTCTCCGTCTGAAAGCCGCCAGTAAAGGCGCTGACCTATGCTATGAGGATAGCAAAGTTCTGGTATAATGTGCAATAAAAGTTTCTTATACGAGGTATTTAGAATGCTGATAAACCTCCACCAGTTACACATCTTCCAGGCCG
>JADMIN010000421.1 GCA_015478575.1 Ktedonobacterales bacterium
TGCTACGCCTGGACCTCCGCTCCGGCGCGCCCACCACGCGGGTGATTGCCCGCGCCTCGGCCGCCGGCCATCTGCTCGCCGATCCCTCCATGGATGGCAGCGCCTACTACTGGGCGGATGTGTGGGTCGGGCAGGATGCGCACCTGCATAGCATGATCTGGCGTGGCGACGAGACGGGCCACACGCGGGCGGTCTCCAGCGACGACGGCGCCTTCCACCCGCGCGTCACCCGGGGCACCTTGCTCTGGATCGAGGCGCGAAACGCGGGGGCGGGAAGCGCGACGCCAGGCGATCTGACGGCGACGGGCCGCGCGCTCGATGCGGTGAGCGGCGCCCTGGAGGCCCGCACGCTCAGCGACGGACGTCAGTGGCAGCTCGCCTCAGCGGCGGATGCTGGCTCACTCCAGGCGGCAGGTCCATTCGTCCTCTGGCGCGTCAGCGCGCGAACGTCGGCCTACGATCTCCGCTCGGACGCGGCTGCTGGCGTGGGGACACAGTTGAGCGGCGCGGCCTTCGTCGGAGGAGATGCCACCGCGCTCACCTGGGATGATGGCTCTGGCTCCATCGCCGTGCTGGATCTATAGGACGCCGCTTCTGGCCGCTCCGCGACGCGCGGGGAGCGGGATCAGAGCTTGGTCGGCGGGGAGAGTTAGCCCGATCCCCGCCGGTCCTCGTGCGCCGTGTGCGCCCTCTCCGCGGCAGTGCGCATGGCGCCCTGCCATTTCCGGCTCAGCCGCCGAAGTCCTCGGTGAACCAGACCTGGCCATTGGTGACAATGACGCCGAGACCGATCTGCGTATAGACGGGGTTGACGATGTTCCAGCGGTGATTGCCACGGGTGAGTGGCTCGGCCATCATCCAGGCATCTATCGCGGCGATTCCCTGCTCAGGGTCGCTGGTCGCGCTCGTCGTGTCGCGCCCGATGTTCTCGCCCCAGCGGACGAACTTCAGGCCGAGCGCGGTGATGCGCGTGGTGGGCGTGGAGCCATCACTGCCGGTGTGACTGAGCTGTTGGGTCTGCCACATATCGCAGCTATGGCCACGCGACACCGCGGAGAGCGGCACGCTCAGCGCGAGCGGCGGCACGCCCGCCGCGCTCCGGTGCGCGTTGATTAGCCCGAGCAGGTATTGCTCGGCGGCGGTCTGCGTCGGCGTGACCGCGCAGCCACCAGGCGTCACGCTCGCCGTCGGCGTAACCGTCACGCTTGCCGTCACGCTCGCCGTCACGCTCGCCGTCGTGGAAGCGGTGGGAAGCGCGCCGAATGTGGCCACGCTTCCCACCCCCGGCGCGGCGCTGGCGCTACACGCGGCGAGGCCGAGCAGCAGTGGCAGCGCGGCACCGATACCGATCCACACCGTCCCCCACGAGCGCACCCTCCCATGCCGTACGGCTCCCTGCTGGCACCCATGCCACCACTCACGCATATGGTCCTCCCGATAGCGCTAAGCCAATTCGCTCTGTTCCTACTTGTTCCTCATCGCGCGCCTGCCCTGATGTGGCCCTGATTCCGCGCGCCGTTCATTTTAGCCTCACACTCGCGCATTATGACAACTTCCTCCCCCACATGGATATCCTGACCCACGCATGCTGCCCGTGGCGTCCGCTGCCCATGGCGTCCGCTGCCCATGGCGTCCGCTGCCCATGGCGTCCGCCATGACCTCTTCCGCGCACACGCCGGGCGGAAGCCTCACCATCTCCCTACCATCCCCCTTGACAGGCACCCAGGCATTCAGGTACACTCACTACCACAGTATCTTAGATACTCGGAGTCTGAGATACTGGGGGAAGGGAAAGCGTGAGCGCCTATGCAAGAGCTAAAGAAAGGCTCACTCGGCCTGCTGCTGCTCCATTTGTTGCATGAGCGACCGAGCTATGGCTATGAACTCTGTGAGCGCCTGCGTGCGCGCAGTGGCGGCACGCTCAGCTTCGAGGACGGCGCCATCTATCCGCTCCTGCATAGCTATGAGCGCCAAGGCCTGATCGAGGGGTACTGGGTGAGCGATGCGTCAGCGGCGCCCACGGAGGGGCAGGACACCACCCACACGGAAGCGGCATCGCCCCGGCGGGGTCCGCGCCGTCGCTATTACCGGCTGACACCCCAGGGAGCGGAGGCGCTGAAAGCGGTGCTGGGCGAGTGGCGCGCCTTCGCGGCGGGAGTCGAGCGCATATTGAGCGAGCCGGGGCTGGCGTGGAGCTGACCACTAGGGCGCGCTCGCGGATCGCGGCTTCAGGAGGCATACGGTGGAGCGTTCGATCAATGACTATCTCGCGCGGCTGGCGCGGCAGCTCGTGGTCGAGCGCGCGGAGCGCGCGGAGATTCTGGAAGAGGTGCGCGCCCATCTGGAGGAGCATGCCGCCAGCCTCACCGCGCATGGCCGAGCGCGCGCACTGGCCGAGCGCGAGGCCGTGGCGGCGTTTGGTCGGCCTGGGCCACTCTCTCGCCAACTCGTCGTCACTCATGCGCGCTCGTGGACGGTGCGCCGCTTTGTCGCTGGTATGCTCCAAGGCGGCGCGAGCGCGTGGGCCATCTGGATACTGGGCACCGTGCTAGTCAGCGAGGCCTATACGCGGCTGGTGACCTCGCCTGGAGGTACACCAGCACCCCTTCCATTCCCTGATGCCCTTACGCAATCTACGCCGCTGAGCCAGGGGGCCTTCTACGCTTTCTACAGTTCGGGATGGCTGTGGCTGCTGCCGCTGGTCGCGCTCTTTCTCGTGCCACCTTTCCTCTGGGGTCGGCGGGCATGGCACTGGTGGGCGCCTGGGTTGGCCTATGGGCTGGGGGCATGGCTTGCGATTCCCTGGTTCATCCTGCCAGTGCTGGACGCGACGCCGGATTGGGGCTGGCAGGCGCAGGCGCACATGGTCCTCGCGGCGCTGCCGCTGGCGCTGCTGGCGAGTGGCGCCGGATATCTGTGGCAGCGGCGGGGTGTGCTCTTCGCGCGGGCGCGAGAACAGCACGTACGGGTGGGGGCCTGAAGAGAGCGGCAGGGGCACGATAGACCTGAGCACGATAGACCTATGACCGAGCAATCACCGACACTGGCACGGGCCAGGGCACGTTCGGGTGCCGCGCGGTGCGCAACGTCCTGACGAGCGCACGACCCTAGCGCACGACCCTGAGGAACCCCGCGCGATGAAAATGTCCTAGCGCGATGAAAATGTCCTACGCGATGAACGTCCTACGGGCATGAAGCGGAGTGGAGGAGGAAATGAGGATGGCATGGCCAAGCTTGTAGCGACCGCGCCGCGCCGTGGCGGCTGGACGACCGTACCCCCGACACTCACCGTTGCCCTCTGGCGTCTGCGCCAGACGTGGCGGCTGCTGCTCGCGGCGGAGCTTGGCA
>JADMIN010000422.1 GCA_015478575.1 Ktedonobacterales bacterium
CATGGTGGCACTGTGCCTTGCTGCCGGTCGTAATTCAATACCCACTGCCCCACCTGTTGCACCAACTGAGGATTATTGGGGTCGCCGTGTGTGTCGGCGAAGGCATTCTTCAGGACGTAGATCACCGAGAACTGGTTGCCATAGCCGAGCTGCCAGAAATTGGCGCGCGGACAATTCTCGATGTTGGAAAAGTAGTTGGTGCCCGCGCGCGTCGTATAGTTGGCGCAGTTGCTGTAGTTGATGCGCCCGCCAATGCCTTCGGCGTGGGTCCACCAGACGATCAGTTGTGGCTCGATACTGGCACGGTAGCGCTGATCGTACGCGGCGGCGGCCTTGACGGCATAGGGCAGCATGAAGATCAGACGCTGGCGCTCGTCGGCGGGGAGCGGGCGAATATGTTGCGGCTGTGGGTAGTCGAAGCCGTAGGTGTTGACGTAGTGGGCCGCGTCCAGAAAGTTGGGCGCGGGCGGCGGCGGGACGGGCGTCGGAGTAGGGCCAAGGCCGACGCCACTCAAAACCAGCCACGGCGCTGGCGTCGGTAGGCCGAGATCGCGCCCGATGCCGGTCGCGTCGGCGAGGATGCCGCCGAGCACGGCCAGCAGCACGAGCACCGAGAACAGCTTACGGTGCTGACGGATCGTGCGCTCTAGGCGTGACGGCTCGCCGGTCGTCGCACGCCATTGGCGCGCGACGAGACGCTTCACGTTGCCACCGGGGATCAGCACACGGCTGTGACTGGCCGCGTGGCTACGCGCTGATGGGCCAGCGGGAGGGTCCGCCGTCGCGATGCTGGCGAGCGCTCGGTGTTTGTTGGAGCGGACGTCAGGGCTGTCAGGGGAGGGCTGGGGAGCGGAGGCGTCAGCGCGTGGCCGTGGCGCACGTGGTGAGCCAGCGCGTGGTGAGCCAGCGCGCGGTGAGCCAGCGCGTGGTGAGCCAGCGCGTGGTGAGCCAGCATCGCGGGAGGGAGCGGGGATGGCACTATGCGAGGGCAGGGTAAGCGCGGGAATGACGGCCGTCTGGCGTGGCGGCTCTGGCGGTGGGGCACCCTCTGGAAGGCTCGCCTCGTCGTCCAAGAGGGGGAGATGGGCGTACGGCTGGCGCCGAAGCGGCCGCGCGCCGCGTGGAGTATCCGCTCGCTCCCGCCTCATGTGGCCCTACCTCCCTACCCGCCATCTACGACTGGGCCGCGTGCCCGCGTCCTTTCCTCGACAGCGCATTCCCAGGATAGCCTATGTGAAGCCTGACTGGCAACGTTTGCCACGTGGGCTGTGACCATCGGCTATCAGGCAGGGGATGATGGCGCCGCGTTAGTCAGCCAGATGCCGTGGCCGCCGCATAATACCGGCTGGCGGGCGTCATGCCGCGCACGCCCGCCAGAAAGCGGCTCGCTTCGATTACCGCCTCCAAGCTCACGCCGGTGACGATGCCCATGCCGTGCAGCAGATAGAGTAAATCTTCGGTCGCCAGATTGCCCGACGCGCCAGGGGCATACGGGCAACCGCCAAGGCCGCCGGCGGCGCTATCAAAGGTGCTGATACCGAGTTGCAGCGCGGCGAGGACGTTGGCGAGGGCGGTGCCGCGTGTATCATGGAAGTGCATGGCGATGCGGTCAATCGCGACCTGCGCGAGCAGGGTCCGCGTGACGTCAACCACCGCCCGTGGCGTCGCGACACCAATGGTATCGCCAATGGAAAGCTCGTCCACGCCGAGGTCTAGGAGCTGGGTGGCGACGCGCGCGACCGCCGCTGGCGCGA
The DNA here is from genome assembly GCA_015478575.1 of Ktedonobacterales bacterium. Classification (GTDB taxonomy): domain Bacteria; phylum Chloroflexota; class Ktedonobacteria; order Ktedonobacterales; family JADMIN01; genus JADMIN01. The sequence goes on from JADMIN010000422.1 coordinate 1,755, forward strand.
CGGTGCCCTCATAGGGGCAGCCGAACGCGGTGGAGATGTAGCCGCGCACGCGCAGCCCCGCCGACCGCGCCATCGTGATCACTGGCTGGAAGTTGGCGAGGCTGCCGGCGATACTGGTGTGGATGTTGTGCTGGACAAACGATTCGGAGGCGCCGGTGAAGACGGCCACCTCCGAGATATTCGCCGCGAGCGCGCGCTCCATGCCGCGCACGTTGGGCACCAGCGCGGTATAGCGGGTGCTGGGTCGGCGGGCGATGCCCGCGAGCACCTCGCTGGCGTCGGCGAGTTGGGGGATGGCTTTCGGGCTGACGAACGAGGTGGCCTCGATCACCGCGAAGCCGGCGGCGCTGAGGAGGTTGATGAAGTGAATCTTGTCGGCGGTGGCGAGTGCGCCGTGCTCGTTCTGCAAGCCGTCGCGTGGCCCCACCTCGACCACGGTCACGCGCTGGGGTATGGCATCAAACGCTGATGCGGACATGGCTTACTCTTTCTTCGCCGCCCGGTGTGGGGCGGCTTTGGTGCTCTTGCCATCACCGACATCTAGCTCGACCAGCACCTCGCCGCCAGGTACGACATCACCCGCCACGAAGGCTACGCGCATCACGCGGCCCGCATAGGGGGCGATGATGGCATGTTCCATCTTCATCGCGCCGAGCACGACTAGTGTCTGTCGCGCGGCGACCTCGTCACCCTCGCGCACGTACACCTTGATGAGGGTGCCCGCCATCGGCGCGACCAGCGCTTGGACGCCCGTATGCGCCTCGCCGCCGCGTGCCGCGCTTTCCACGTCGAGGGGGCGTGGCTTGGCGAGCGTGTAGGTTTGCCCTTGCCACCAGACCAGCAGCTCGAAGCCACGGCGCGCGATCACATAGCGCTGGCGCTGGCCGCCGAAATCCATCGTGAGGGTGGCATCTTGCAGGCGTGCGGAGAACAGTGCCGGATTCTCGTCAGGGTAGGGTGCGCCATCCACGCTGGCGCGAAAGAAGCCCGATTCCTCACCGGGCAGCAGCGTGACGAGATGCCGCGCGTCTCCAGCGTGGTAGCGGGAGCGGCGCTCACCGCCACCGAGGGCGGTCGCGCCGCTCTGCCAGGGATTGACCGGGCCGCCCATGGGGAGCGTGCTTGCCGCTGAGAGGGCTTCCCAGACGGCGGCGGCGAGGAGCACCAGGGGCGGCGTTGGAGCGCCGCGCGCAACCGTGCTCAGGTCGTGATCCTCCAGGAAGGCGGTCGTGGTCTTGCCCGCCTGGAAGTCTGGATCGGAGATGATGGCGCGCAACAGGGGGATATTGGTCGCGATGCCGAGCACGGCGAAGTGATCGAGCGCCCAGCGCAGCCCCTGGATAGCGGCGTCGCGGTCCTCGCCGCTGGCGATCAGTTTGGCCAGCATGGGATCGTAGTTGACCGTGACCTCGTCGCCTGTGGCCACGCCCGCATCCACGCGCACGCCTGGCGCGCGCGGCGCGTCGAAGGCGAGGAGGCGTCCGGTGGAGGGCAGGTAGCCGTTGTTGGGATCTTCGGCGTAGAGGCGTACCTCGATGGCGTGCCCCCGAGGCG
>JADMIN010000423.1 GCA_015478575.1 Ktedonobacterales bacterium
GTCGAGAGGTTACTCAATCGAGTGCGCGTCATCGCGGTGCTGGATACGCTGGAGTTCCTCAAACGTGGGGGGCGTATTGGGCGCGCGCAGGCGATGCTGGGCACGCTCCTGAACTTCAAGCCGCTCATCGAGGTGCGCGATGGGCAAGTGTTGCCATTGGAGCGCGTGCGCAGCCGTACGAAGGCGCTAGAGCGCGTGGGGCAGATCGTCACGAGCCTTGGTCCGCTCGAAGCGGTGGCGGTTGTGGCGAGCAATGAGACGGTCGGGCGGGAATTCGTGGGGGTGGCCCAGAGCTTCTGGGATGGGCCAGTGGAAGTGTGCTCGCTCGGCCCGGTGGTCGGCACGCATGCCGGCCCAGGCGCCGGAGGTATCGTGGCGATCGTGCGCGAGGCAGGGATCTAACCCCCTGCCCTCTTCGCTGGCGCGGGAAGGGGAAGGCCCCATTCAGCACGGGGACACCTGGGTGATGTGCTCGTTGGATGTATGGGTACCCTGCGTGGAGGCAACGAGGAGGGAGCCATGCCAACCTATTTCACACGCGCGGAGGCGGAGGCCCTGCTGCCCCAACTGGAACCGCTGCTGCGTGACCTCCAGTCCCTCCATACGCGGCATGGCGTACTCGAAGAGCGGCTGCTGGCCAGCCAGAAGAAGATCCTCGGCAATGGCCACGGCCAGCATGAGAACACCTCCGCCCTGCGGAAAGACCTGAGCGGGGTAGAGACGCAGGCCGCCGAGCGTCTTCACCAAGTCGCTGAGTTGGGGGCGCTCGTCAAGGATATTGAGACGGGCCTGGTGGATTTCCTCGCGCGGCGACAGGGCCGCGAGATCTATCTCTGCTGGCGTCTGGGTGAGCCGCGCATCGCTTGGTGGCACGACATCGAGGCGGGGGTGGCCGGGCGCCAGCCACTGGACGAGCGTGAGCACTAGAGTGTGAGCACTAGAGCGTCACGCGCCCCTTGCCGGCGGGCATGGTGAAGCGTAGGAAGCCGCCGTTCGCCAGCCGCGTGCAGACCACGGCGATCGTGTAGTAGACGGCGTAGATGACGAACCGTAAGGTGACGCTCGCCACGAAAGCAACGGGAGAGAGATGCGCGTCGCCTGAGGCGGTGAAGCGGGTGATGTCAGGCGCGCTGGCCGGCCCACCAAAGAGCGTCGCCTCGCCGATGGCGAGCGCGATCAGCGCATCGGCGAGCATGCACCAGCCCGCGAGTAGTGGCCCGAGCCGCCAGAAGCGCCGGCTCATCTTCTCACGCTTCGTGGATTTCACGCGCATCGTCGCCCACACTGGCGGCAGGATGAAGAGACCCACGCGCCCGACGAGGACCAGGGGAAAGAGCCAGAACGGCCAGAAGCTGGCGGGCACCATCGCGACAAGCCGCCCGACGACAAAGATGGCGACTCCCTCAGAGATGGCTCGGCGCATGGTGGTAACGCGAAACATCTGATTCCTCTCAGCGCGGGCGATCCCACAGATCACGATGGTTGTGCCTGTGCTCGATGCGACTAGCGCAGCCAGCCTTCTTCGCTGCCGTGCTCGACCGGGCGCGAGTCCCACGGCTTGAAGTTGCTCGGATCGCCGCCCGGCATGCCACCCCCCGGTGCGGGCAACGCGACCAGCGGTGGCTGTTGCAACTGGCGTGGCACCACGCCCATCATGGCCAGGAAACGCGCCGCGTACTCATGGGGGTTGTTGGCATATTCGACAAAGGCGCGTGTGCGATTGGTGAGCGCCTGCCAGTTGCCCCGCTCCACGAGGGCACGCGGTATGAGCAGCGAGCCAAGGGCGAGCGTGCGCACCGGCAACTCTAAATAGCCACCCAGTGATTCGGCGGTGAGGCCGCCTGCGACCTGCAAGCTCATGTGGGTGAGTTGACCGAAGAGCGCGCGGACGTAGTTCGGACCGCCCAGCGCCTCCACTGGGAAGAGCTTGACCATCTCCGCTCCAGCGCGCTGGGCCGCGATGATCTCGGTCGGGGTCATCGCGCCGAGCACACAGGCGATATTGGCGTCGCGGCACACGGGCACCAGTTCCGGCGAGAAGATCGGCGAGGTGATGAAGCGCGCGCCACACGAGATGGCCTCCGTGGCTTGGCGCGCATCCAGCACCGCACCAGCGCCCACCAACACATCAGGGCGCGCGGCGAAGTGGCTCAGGATCTCCTGCGCGCCGGGAATGGTCAGCGAGACCTCGACGTTGACAATACCACCTGCTACCAACGCCTCCACCACCCCCAGCGCCTGCACGGCCGTCTCCGTGCGCACCTCTGCCACCAGGCGGCGGCGAGCCATCATCGCCACCACTTCACGTGGAATCATCTCCCCGCCTCCCTTCAGGCCCCTACCCTTGGCTAGGGTGCATCTGATGCCTCTGTTGTCCTACATGGTACCACGAGTGTCACGGCATCGCGGTTCGTATTGGGCTATGCGGCGGAATGCGGCTCTGCGGCGCGGGCGCCGCTCATCCACGTGGCCGTTGGTGGAAGTGGAGGGAGAGACCCATGGAGTGGCGTGCCTTGACGCGCATCACGAGTGGCGCCTATACTCGGCAGGCATGCCGCGAATCCGTATGCCACAGGTATGCCACGTGACCCCGTAGTCCAGAGGAGCGGAAGATGGAGAGTTTTACCATCGCGGTGCTTGGCGGCGATGGCGTCGGCCCAGAGGTCACCGCGCAGGCGGTGGATGTGCTGCGCGCGGTGGGCGAGCGCTACCACCACACCTTTGAGGTGCGCGAGGCGCTGGTGGGCCAGGCGGCGATCGCGCGTGAGGGCGAGGCCATCAGCGACGAGACGATGGCGCTCTGCCAGCGGAGTGACGCCATCCTCTTCGGCGCGGTCGGCGGCGCGGGGGTGGGTCGGCCCGATGCTCGCGCGCAGCCAGAGCACGCACTCTATCGCTTGCGTAAGGAGCTGGCACTCTATGCCAACCTACGCCCGGTGCGCCCACTCGCTGCCCTCATGGGTGCCTCGACGCTCAAGCGCGCGGTGCTGCGCGGCGTGGATCTGGTGGTCATCCGTGAACTGACGGGCGGTCTCTATTATGGCCGGCCTAGTGAGATCCGCGAGTCGCCAGAGGGCGCCTCGGCGGTGGATACGATGGTCTACACCGAGGCCGAGATCGAGCGCATCCTGCGCTTCGCCTTCACCTTGGCCCGCGCGCGCCGTCAGCACGTGACGTCGGTGGATAAAGCCAACGTGCTGAGTTGCTCACGGCTGTGGCGGCGCGTGGCGGACCGAGTGGCGGGCGAGTTCGCAGACGTCACGCTCCGGCACTTGCTGGTGGATGCCTGTGCCATGTCCCTGAT
>JADMIN010000424.1 GCA_015478575.1 Ktedonobacterales bacterium
CCGATCTCTGGGGAGAGCCGCGTGGCGGAGTGGGCGTCGCGCCGCACGTCGTCTGGCGTGTCGTTGAGGGGGGCCGTCTCGCCGGTGCGGGGATTGATGGCCACCGTCTCGGTGATGCCCTCGGGCGCGAGAGATGGGTTGGCGGAGACCAACTCGGCGGCATCCCGCTCCACATCCGTCACCACGGGGCTATCGGTCGCCGCGGAGGCGCGCCCAGCCGCACTTTCGGGAATCTGTGGACCCTCATAGAGGGGCACATACTGGTGCGGATCGTACGGCATGGCGAGTTCTGGATGGGCGGTGAGATCGCTGCCGCCAATATCGAGTTCCACCTGGTGGCCGACCGCGCGCAGAATGTGCTGGGCTGGCAACTCGAACTCGCGAATCGAGTCGAGGCTGCGTACGATGAGCGAGCGCAATTGACGGGTCTCGCGCTCGACGACGATATGCTCCACCCGTCCGAGTACGCCGTCCGTTCCGACCGCGGTCGCGCCGCGCTCGATGCGAAATTGGACAACATTCATGTCAGTCGGACTCGCCATGTTCTCCAAATCCATACCGCTCCCTCCTCAGCTTATAGGATGTCTGGCATTTGTTCCGCACAAGGCGTACCAGCATATGAAGCGAGAGCGGTGAAGGGAGGCGAGGTTGGCCGGTCGCGTCGGCTCACGTGGCGTCATCCATCGGCTTCAGGCTCGCGCGGGCTAACCCCCAGACCCGCGCGGTCGCGCTCCAGCGCGTAGACCATGCCGTCCTGCTCGTAGCCGCCCTCAAAGGGATCGGCGCTGAGCAGCATCGGTGAATCGAGATCCACGTAGCGGAAGCCGCCCAGGCCCGCGATGAGGTGGACCGAGGCGGCGATTCCTAGCCGCGACTCGATCATCGTGCCGACCATCAGTTCCAGATGGGCGGCACGGCAGACCGCGGCGATATCGAGCGCTTCGGCGATGCCGGACTTGGCCAATTTGATGTTGATGACGCTCGCCGCGCCCAGGCGTGCGATGCGCAGCGCATCCGCGGCGGTATGCACACTCTCATCGGCGGCGACCGGCACGCCAGCGCGCTCCGTGACGAAACGCAGCCCCTCTAGATCGTGGCGATGCACCGGCTGCTCGAAGAGGATCGGCCGCACATCCTCCGCCGCCAGCGCCACCAGGAGGTCCAGCGCCTCCGTGGGCATATAGCCCTGGTTGCCATCAAGGATCAGGTCACAATCGGGCGCGCCCTCGACCGCGGCCAGCACACGATCGGCATCGTCATCCACATCCGTGCCAACCTTGAGCTTGAGCGTGGTGGCGCCGCGCGCGGCATGCGCGCGCGCCAGCTCCGTCGTGTGCGCTGGCGCCACGAGCGGAATCGTGATGTCCGTCTCCACATGCGCGACCGCCCCGCCGAAGAACTGGTAGAGGGGGATATCCCACGAGCGGGTGAGGGCATCGAGCAGCGCGGCCTCCACGCCCGCGCGCGCGGCGGCCTGCGCCTCGAAACTGGCCGTGAGCCGGGCGGCGAGCGGGCGCCAGCATGCGGCATCCTCCCCCTCCAGCAGGGGAATCATGCCGCGCACGGCGGCCAGAGCGGTCTCCTGCGTCTCGCCGCCACTCGGTGGGAAGGGCGCGGCCTCGCCCAGCCCCACCGAGCCATCCGTCAGCACTATGCGCACCAGCACATTACGCACGGCATCTATCCGCCCGGTGGCGATAGCGAATGGCTCGATCAGGGGAATGTCCAGCGGCTCCGCGAAGATCTGGACGATGGTGGTCGGCGAACGTCTAGTGCGCGGCATGAATGAACCTCTTCCGCTCAATGGGCGCGGCATGCCGCGCGGCTCTTTCAGATGGCGCTCATCCGCAAGGTGACGCGCGTCCGGGCAGTCGCCAGCGCATCTCCCTGGACCCGCCAAAGACGCTAGGGGGCCTGCCACACATGCACGGTGGCATCCAAGCTCGCTGACGCGATGCGCCGGCTATCGGGCGACCAGGCCACCGTTCGCACGAGTCCTAGCGGCCGGAAGTTGCTCGTCGTAGCGTCGGAGAGGGGCCCCTCATACGTGAAGAGGCGGCGCCCCGTGTTGCCATCCCAGACCTGGGCCGTCTGATCGTCACTGCCTGAGACGACCCGCGTGCCTGATGGGGCCCACGCCACGGACCAGAGCGCGCCCTGGTGCCCTCTGTAGGTGAGCCGCGTGCGCCCCGTCCCAGCATCCCAGACCTGGGCGGTGCCATCAGTGCTAGCGGAGACGACGCGCATGCTGTCAGGCGACCAACTCACCCCATAGACCTCGGCTGTATGGCCGTGGTAGATGATGGCATGCCCGCCCGTGCCAGCATCAATCACATGCGCGGAGTAGTCGTCACTGGCGGAAGCGATCCGCTTCCCATCTGGGGACCACGCTACGGAATAGAGGTAGCTGCGATAGTTGCCATCGGTAAGCGCGAGCGCGCCCGTGGTCATATTCCAGACCTCCACGTCGTGATCGGTGCCCGTGACAATATCCCGACTACTTGGCGCCCACGCGAGCGCGTTGACATCGCCCATCTGGCCGCTATAGGTCGCGAGCTGATGGCCATTCGCGGCATTCCAGCGTTGCGCATCGCTGCCCCCCGCTGAGACAAGGCTGGCGCCATCGGGGGACCACGCCACGGCGGATACACTACGGATATGGCCCTGGTAGACGAAGAGTAAGCGCCCGGTCGCCGCCTCCCAGATATGCACGGTGCGATCCACACTGCCCGAAGCGATACGGGTCCCATCAGGCGACCAGGCCACCGAATTGACCGGGGCTGTGTGGCCGCGATAGACGATCAGCGTCGGCGGGGGAAAGGCGGTAGCGGTAGGCGTGGCGCGTGGCGTGGTGGGCTTGGAAGTGGTAGTACCGCGCAGCGCGCAGCCCGCGCCGCTCGCGGCAAGGGTGAGGCCAACTAGGCCCTTGAGGACGTGGCGTCGCGAGAGAAGTGACGCGCTCGCATCGTCATTTCCACGCATCCGCGCAACCTCCTCTCGCGATCAGAGCAACGGCATACGGCCAGCTTCGAGGATCGTGCGCACCTCACATTGAGGCGTGCCCGCGTGCCGCGGCCAAGGGGTGCCGAAGATCCAGTGATGGCTCTTCAGACCTGGGTGGCGCATGGCGCTCGCTCACGGTGTTCGTTTCCCGCCATCATACCACCAAGCTGAAGCACGAGCGGCACCGGCATTCCGTGCCCCCTCACAAGCGCACCATCCCCTCGCCGCGCGCCCTCCGCCATTAGCGCTCGCCCTCCCACTCCGCCGCGAACTCCGCCAGAAACGCCTCCATGTAGG
>JADMIN010000425.1 GCA_015478575.1 Ktedonobacterales bacterium
GGCCCTGGTCGAGGGAAGTCTGCGGCAGGCCGCCCTCTGGGATGAGGTGAAGGACCGGCTGGCGGCGCCCGCCGCCAGCCTTTCGGGCGGCCAACAGCAGCGGCTCTGTATCGCGCGCGCGCTGGCGGTCGCGCCCAAGATCATCCTGATGGACGAACCGGCCTCTTCGCTCGACCCTGGCTCCACCTTGCAGATCGAGGACCTGATGAAGCAGTTGCGGCGGCGGTATACCATTGTGCTCGTCACCCATAACTTTCAGCAGGCAGGGCGCGTGGCGGATCGCACGGTGTTCTTTCTGCTGGGACGCCTGATCGAAGAAGGCGAGACGGCGCAGATGTTCTCACAGCCGCGGCGGAAAGAGACGGAGGACTATATTACTGGGCGCTTTGGATGAGGCGCACGCGGTGTTGGCTGAGTGCGAGCGGCACCCAAAAGTGGACCCGCACGCCGCTCGTGGTGTTGTCTCTCGAGCGTGGTCTTGGTATGGGGTATTTTGCCTGGAGCATCTGGTGGAGAGCGGATGGAAACGTCGCTGTTTGGCGCCGCGGCTGGGAGACGAGCGTAGACGAGAGAAGGGGAGACGATGATGAGGGATGGTCCGCTGTCCGTGGAGGGCGGCGCTGGGGCGGGCACGGCTCGCGCGCCGAAGCTGTTGGCTCGTCAGGTCAGTGTCTCTTATGGGCGAACGCAGGCCTTGCGGGCGATCAGCGTGGGTATCGCTGAGCGGCAGGTGACGGCCCTGATGGGGCCATCGGGCTGCGGGAAATCAACCTTTCTGCGTGCGCTGAATCGCTTGCACGACCTGACCCCTGGTGCGCGGGTGACGGGAACGATCCTGTTGGATGGGCAGGATATTTACGCTGAGGACACCGATGTGGTGCGGTTGCGCCAACGGGTGGGGATGGTCTTCCAGCGCCCGAATCCCTTTCCCAAGTCCATTTTCGAGAATGTCGCCTATGGGCTTCACCTGCGGCGCGGCCACAGCCGCGCTGAGATTCGCGAGACGGTCGAGCGCAGTCTGCGTGGCGCCGCGCTGTGGAATGAGGTGAAAGATCGCCTGGACAAGAACGCCTTGGGTCTCTCTGGTGGCCAGCAGCAGCGGCTCTGTATCGCGCGGGCGTTGGCCGTCGAGCCGGAGGTGATCCTGATGGATGAGCCGTGCTCCGCGCTCGACCCCATCGCGACGCTCAAGATCGAGGAGTTGATTGACCAACTTAAGCAGCAGTACACCATTGTCATCGTCACCCATAACCTGCAACAGGCCGCGCGCGTCTCGCAGTATGCCGGTTTCTTTCTGCTGGGCGAGCTGATCGAGTTCAACACCACGCCTCAGATCTTCGCGCAGCCGCACGACCGCCGGACCGAGGACTATATCACCGGGCGCTTTGGGTGAGCGTGGGGGAGGTGTGGGAGGATGGGGCACGGGGTGCCCTGAAGCGGCGCGGGTCCGCCCGCTGGTGTACGCTTGGCGAGACGCCAAGGATGCCAGGCATAGTGGGTATGGGGCTGAATGCAGCGGATACTGATCGTGCCAGGTCTGCCGCCCGCGCAAGTTGCCAGAACCGTGAGGGGTGAGACTGAATGAAGCTGTGCCATGTGGGCGTCGGCGCTCGCGTGGCGAAAGGATGGATGACGATGACCCGTGATTCGTTTCATCAGGAGTTGCGCGAGATCGAAGAATCGGTGATTCAGATGGCGACGCTGGTGGAGGGCGCCATCGCGCGCGCCATGCAGGCGCTCAGCCGCTATGACCTGCCCCAGGCGGAGGAAGTGGTGGCCGGTGATGCCTTGGTGAACGAGATGCAGCGCAGCGTGCGCAGCCGCTGCATCAGTGTGATGGCGCGCCAGGCGCCGGTGGCGCGCGATCTGCGCCAGCTCGTTACTGTGCAGCTCGTCATTAGCGAGTTGGAGCGCATGGGCGATCATGCCGTCGGCATTGCCAAACAGACGAGTCGCATGCATGGTCCTCAACCACTCGCCGATATCGCTGAGTTGGTCGAGTTGGCTGGCATCGTGCGCCAGCAGGTGCGCGACGGCATCCAGGCCTTCGTGGATGTGAACGTGCGGCAGGCGCGCGAGATCTGCCAGCGTGACGATGAGGTGGATCACCGCTATCGCCAGATTTTTACTGGTCTCTTGGAGCGCATGGCCAAAGATCCCGCTGGCGTGCAGGATGCGACGAGCCTGCTCTTCGTCGCGCATGACTTGGAGCGCATCGGCGACCGGGTGACGAATATCTGTGAGGATGTGATCTATCTGGTGACGGGCGAGATCGAGGAGTTGAACTGAGTATGGCGGCCAGCGGAGAGGCGGAGGCGCTCCAGCGGGTGATTCTGGTCGTGGAAGACGACGCGGATATCCGTGAGGCGCTCGTGTACAACCTGCGGCAGGAAGGGTATGTGGTCCTGGCGGCGACCGATGGCGCCGCCGCGGTGGAGCTTGCCCGTCAGCAGGTGCCGGCGCTGGTGCTGCTTGATCTCATGCTGCCCCGGATGGATGGGTTGGAGGTTTGCCGTCGTCTGCGCGCTCAGCCGCGGACGGCGGGAGTGCCGATTCTGATGCTCACCGCGCGCGCGGAGGAGACGGATAAGATCGTCGGGCTGGAGATGGGGGCGGATGACTACGTCACCAAGCCTTTCAGTTGGGCGGAGGTGCGGGCGCGGGTGCGGGCGCTCTTACGGCGTGGGGGTGGGGGCGCGGCGGATGCTGATGCGCCTCAGCGGGCCGTGGTGCTAGAGGCGGGCGATCTGCGGGTGGATGAGGACCGGCGCGAGGTGAGTCGGCGTGGCGAGCCGGTGGAGTTGCCCGCGCGCCTGTTCGATTTGCTGGCGTATATGCTGCGCAACCGTGGGCTGGTGCTGACGCGCGATCGCCTGCTAGAGCGCGTCTGGGGCAGTGATTACGCGGGTGACCCGCGCACGGTGGATGTCTACGTGCGGTGGCTGCGCGAGAAGATCGAGGATGACCCCGCCAGCCCACAGTTCATCCTGACTGTTCGCGGCGTCGGCTACCGCTTCAAGGGGTGAGACGGGTGAGAGCCGACGGGCGTGTGGTGCTGGGGTGAGCCTGCCGGGCAGGTGCGCCGCGCGTGTGGGTGGATCGGAGTCGCTGCCCATCACGATGCCGACAAGTGGCCTCCCTCACCCCATCCCTGCACGTATTGGATACTCTTCTGAATTGTGCCTTATAGCCATGATAGTGTATTTGTGGCCTCCGCCTGTATGGCTTCGTAATTAAACGAGGCTTGGTCATAATTCATCCTGAACCTTAGGCGGCTTGGAGCAAGGGCTTG
>JADMIN010000426.1 GCA_015478575.1 Ktedonobacterales bacterium
CCGCTGGCGGGCAACATTCCCGCACGCGCGACGCGGCTGCCATCCGCTACCACTACGATGTCGGCAATCACTTTTACTCCCTCTGGCTCGATGCGCGTATGGTCTACTCCTGCGCCTACTTCCCCACCGGCACCGAAACGCTGGAAGATGCCCAGACGGCCAAGCTCGAATACCTCTGTCGCAAGTTGCGCCTGCGTCCAGGCGAACGCCTGCTGGATATCGGCTGCGGCTGGGGCGGCCTCATGCTCTATGCCGCGCAGCGGTATGGCGTGCAAGTGCTGGGGGTGACCCTGAGCGAGGCGCAGGCCACGCTCGCGCGCAACCGGATCGTCTCCGCTGGCCTGGGTGATCGCTGCCGCGTCGAGCTACGCGATTATCGCGACCTGAACGAGTGCGAGCCGTTCGACAAGGTCGTGAGCGTCGGCATGTTCGAGCATGTCGGGCGTTCTCAGTTGCCCGCCTATTTCGCCACCGCCTACCGTCTGCTCCGGCCAGGCGGCCTCTTCCTCAATCATGGCATCGCCAGCGCCTATCCCCAACCATCCCGGCTGCGCCAGCGGCTGGTGGCGCGGTGGCTACTGCGTGAGGGCGCGTTCATCCAACGGTATGTCTTCCCGGATGGCGAGTTGATTCCCCCCAGCGAGGCAATTCACTATGGCGAGGCGGCGGGCTTCGAGACACGCGACGTCGAGAACCTGCGCGAGCACTATACGCTCACACTACGCCAGTGGGTGCGGCGGCTCGAAGCCAAACACGACGACGCGCGCCACCTCGTCGGCGAGCGCACCTATCGCGTCTGGCGGCTCTACATGTCAGGGGCGGCGCGCGCCTTCGCCACCAACCGCAACGCCCTTATCCAAGTGCTCTACAGCCGACCACACGCCGACGGCACGAGCGACGTGCCACTCACGCGCGCGGACCTGTATGATTGAGACGATGATGGAGACGATGATGGCGACCAGGCGGTGGGAGCGGCGGTGGCGCGGCGCCAAGCGTCCCCCAGCGGGCGGAGCCGCGCGCGGCGTACACCATCCGCCAGCCGCCCCCGAAGCAGCGTATCAGACGGTAGGGGCTTGAGCACGCCCCTCCGCTATGTCCCATGCGTGCGCGCGCTTTCGGGGCAGATGTCATAGACCACTGGGATCAGTGGGAATAGGGGGGAACAGATGGGGGAACGGATGGAGGAACGGATGCAGGCGCGACACACACACAATCACCCAGCGTTTCCGGCCATGCTACTCATGTTCTTGCTTCCCATCATCTTCTTGCTCATCTACTTCAATGTCGTGAATGCCTCCTTCCGCACCCTCGGCCTCAGTTCGACGGGAGCAAGCTTGCTGCTCATTGGCTCGCTGGTCGGCAGTACCATCAACCTCCCGCTCACACGGCGGCGCATCGTACTCGCTGATCCCATGCTGGCCAATATGTCGCCGCTGATGCGCCAGCTCGCCACCGTCTTTCATTACTACCCGCCAGCGGTAGTGGAAGAGGTGCTGGCGGTGAATGTGGGCGGCGCGCTGGTGCCGCTCGGCTTCTCCATCTACCTGTTCACGCTACCGACGACGGCGATTCCCGCGGCGCTGATCGCCACCGCCATCGTCGCACTCGCGGCCAAGCTGCTGGCGCGCCCGCTGCCGGGGGTGGGCATCACCCTGCCAGGATACATCCCCCCGCTGCTCGCCGCGCTCGTCGCCTTTCTGCTCGTACGTCAGATCGGTCCCCACGTGGCCGCGGCACCGGTGGCCTATATCGCGGGATCGCTAGGAGCGCTGATCGGCGCGGACGTGCTGAACCTGCCATTGGTGCTCCGCGGCGGATTGCTCGCCGCCAGCCCGACACGGCTCTGGCTGGGCAGCCCAGCGCGCAAGGCGGCACCGATCCAGCCACGCATCCTGAGCATTGGCGGTGCTGGCATCTTCGATGGCGTCTTCCTCGCCGGGGTCATCGCCGCGTTCCTCGCCTCACGGTAGCGCTCGTGACCCAGCCCACCGCTCGCCTACACTGCGCTTGACAGCTACTCCCCAGCGGCCAAGATGCGCGTGAAGTAAGCGCTGATCTCTTCGTCGGTCAGCGCGCTGGCGGCGTCACCCACCCACAACTCAAATTTCGCGATGCCTGGTACGTCCGTAGGAGCCAGCGCCGAGAAGAGCGCCACACGCTCCTCGCGCGCGATCTGGAGTGAGGCCGCGAGCAGCCGCTCCGTGTCACCCCGCAGCGTGACGTGCATCATGTGCGCATGGGGTGGGTCAGGGGTGAGCGCGATGCCAGGAATCGCGCTCAAGACGGCGGCGATGCGCATCGCGCCCTGGTGATACGCTGAGAAGCGTGGCAGGCGCTCACGCAGCCTCACCCGCGCCGAGACCACATACGGGAAGAGGCGAATCAGGTTGCCACCGTGGCGCCGCTGCCACACCCGCGCCTCAGCGATATACTCCGCCGGGCCGGCCAGCGCGGCGCCGGCCAACGCCCCCACGCCCTTGTAAAACGAGACATACACGCTCTCGAAGAGCGCGGCGATCTCGGCGTATGACCGCCCATAGAATGGCGCGGCCTCCCAGAGCCGCGCGCCATCCATGTGGACCGCGGCCCCCCGCTCGCGCCCCCAGGCCGTCTGTGCCACCAGCGCATCCCACGTGGGAAGCTGCCCACCAATCTCACGCTGGGGCAGCTCCAGCAGCAGCGCGGCCACTGGCTCTGCCACGCCCTCCAGATCCGCCAGCGTCAACAGCCGGTGCGCCTCGCCCACCAGCCGCGCATGGAGCCCATGCAGGCGGGCATAGCCGCGCTGCTCGTGCAGTTCCAGATGGCAGGTGGGGTGGAAGGCGACCGTCGCGCATCGCTTGCGCTCGCTCCAGATGCGCAGCGCAATCTGCTGGGCCATCGTGCCGCTGGGCAGAAAGAGCGCGGACTCCTTGCCGAGCAGCTCGGCAACCTCACGCTCGAAATCCTCAATCAGCTCGCCCTCGCCGTAGTGGTCGCTCTCCTCGGCCGTGCCGACCTCACGGGCCAACTCGGCCAGCGCCGCATGCGGGCGCAGCGGGCCATGCCCAACGAGGAAGCGCTCACACTGAGCAAAGACACGCTTGCGCTCACGTGCCTCGGCCGCCATCCGCGCCGCCGTGGCGTCCGATGTCGCCGCCATACTGCTTCTCCCTCTCTTGAGCACCCCTCGTCTTCGCCCGTCTCCCCTCCCCCTTCCCTCGCAGGGAAGGGGGCCGGGGGGTTAGGTCCCCGTCTCCCCTCCCCCTTCCCTCGCAGGGAAGGGGGC
>JADMIN010000427.1 GCA_015478575.1 Ktedonobacterales bacterium
CTTCATGCGTCATGATATCGCGGGCATGCATGGGGGAATCCTCCTTCATTGGGGGCAACGACTCAACAGCAGCCGGGTGACTGGCGTCATTGACAGCCACTATGCGCCGCATTGTACCATGAAGGCCACCCTCGCAAGAACGAAGCCAGCTAACACACGCGGGGCATTTTGGCAGGGGGCATCGAGCGGCGACCGACAGTTCCGCGCCACGGAAGACGCGCGGGGGGGAGAGCGACGATGGGCATCCAGCCGTCGGAGTGGCTGGCGGAGATCACACCGCCGACGCGCGACCGCCTGGGCGTGTTGAGCGGCACGGCGCCAGTCGTGCGGGAGGGGCGGCTGGTCACGCTCGATGCCGCGGGTATCGCGGCGGTGGCCGAGCGCTGGGCCGCCACGCCCTGGCCCGCCGCGCCGGGTTTGGGTGCGCCGGGTTTGGGTGCGCCACACTTCAGCGACGGCACCTGGCGCACCGCCAACTGGGTGCTGCTGCTGGACGCGCTCAACTTCTGCTTCTGGGGTGAGCCGGGGCAGCCACGCTGGCGGGTCATGTGGCGCGGGCAGGTCTCCGATGGCTATTATGCCCTGGCGGCGGCGCTGGCACGCGCCGTCGAGGATGGCCGCCCGCTGTGGGATGCGGCCTACCTGGCCGCGCTGGATACGAACACGCTGGCGGAGATTCTGCGCCCGGTATCTGGCAACCCGCCGATTCCGCTCTTCGCGCAGCGGCTGGCGAACGCGCGTGAGGTGGGCCAGACGCTGCTGGCGCGCTACGAGGGCACGGCGGTGGCGGCGGTGGCGGCGGCGGGGCACGATGCCGTGGCGCTGGCGTTGCTGCTGGCGCGCGACTTCCCCTCGTTCAACGATGTGGCGCCCTGGGGCGGCCAGACGGTGCCGTTCCTGAAGCGCGCGCAGATCTGTGTGGCGGACCTGCGCGCGAGCTTTGGCGGCGAAGGGCTAGGTGCGCTGACCCACCTGGACGAGTTGACCGCCTTCGCCGACTATAAGCTACCCCAACTCTTGCGGCGCTGGGGCGCGCTCTCCTATGCGCCCGCGCTGGCGGCGGCGGTGGACGGTTACACACCGCTCGCGCCCGCATCACCGGCTGAGGTCGAGATCCGCGCCGCCACCATCTGGGCGGTGGAGCTGCTGCGGCGGCGGCTGGAGACGCTGGGGATCGCGCAGCGGGCCAGCGCGATTGATTACCGCTTGTGGGACGAGAGCCAGACCGCCGCGCCCGATGACCGCCCGTACCACCGTACGCGTACCTTGTACTATTAAAGCGATGCTGGTAACATGGTCACAATGCGGGCGTATGGCCCGCCGCCTGGGCACAGACCGGTACCCACGAGGGATTTCCCTGGCTCACGTGCCCATCGGTCGTTCCAGTGGCGTGGCACGCCAAGGATAACGGGATATTTCCGTGGCGCCTCCTGTTACCGTCTCGAAGAAGTCGAGCACTGGTCAGCGGCGACGCACCAGCGCGACTCGCAACGCCAGCCGGGCGTTCGCGCGCGTGCGCGCCCTCACGGTCGGGCAGGCCGCGCTGGCGCTGCTGACGCTGGCCGCGCTCTATCGCCTCACGCTGGTGCTGCGTGGCTGGCCGACGCTTGATAGCGATGAAGCGATCATCGGCCTGATGGCGCGCCACATCCTCTCTCAGCACGAGTTGCCCATCTTCTTCTGGGGCCAAGAGTATATGGGGGCGCTGGAGGCGTATCTCGCCGCTGGCGTCTTCGCGCTCCTCGGCCCGTCGGTGGTCACGCTCCACCTGATGACGCTGGCGCTCACGCTCGGCTTCCTGGCGGCGATTTACGCGCTGGGGCGTGCGGCCTACGGCCCGGCGGCGGGGCTACTGGCGCTGGCGTGGCTGGCGTTCGGTCCCTCATTCGCCCTGCTACGTGGACTGGCGGCCATCGGTGGCTATCAGGAGATGCTGCTCTTCTCCGCGCTGGTGTTACTAGGGGTCTGGGCGCGCCTGCGCCACGCCGAGCGGCTCCCAGCGGACCGCGCGGCCTGGCGGCGTAGCCTGGCCACCTACGCCGGTATCGGCCTGGCCGCGGGGCTGGGGCTGTGGTCTGATCTGCTGATCGCGCCGATTCTGCTGGTCGCCTTCGTCGTGCTCGTCTGGGCACGCCCACGTGAGCTGCTGACACGCGCGGGCGTGGTGCTGGCGCTGGCTTTCGCGCTGGGTGCGCTGCCTTTCCTCGCCTATAATGTCATACATCCCAACGCCACCTACATCCAAGTCTCGCGTCAGACGCGGGCCGTAGGCGCGCCTGGCCCGCTGCCCGCGCCAGGTGATTGGGCGCGCCAGATCGTCAGTGTGGCCAGCGTTGGCTTGCCCGCCGTGCTCGGCAGCCCCCACCTCTGCGTCGCCAGCGGCGGCATCTGGCTATCCTATCCTCGCCCCCTGGCTGAGACCACTCAACCGCCCAATGTCGGCTGTGACGCGGCGAACACCGCCCTCTCCGGCGCGTTCCTCGCGGTGCTGACAGCCATCGCTTGGCAGCTCGCGTCCGCCGCATGGGCCTGGGGAGGCGCGTTCTGGCGACGCGCTGGCCAGGTGGAGCATAAGGGAACGGGCGCAAGCGAGAGCAGAGGCGAGACCAAGTGGGAGGATGCGCGGCGGCTCATGCGATCCATCGCCGCGCGGTGGTGGGCGAGCGCGACGGAGACGCGCTCGCCAGAGGAGGCCAGGGCATCGGCGCGGTGCTGGTTGCGGGCGATGCTGCTGGGCGCGGTGGTCGCCACGCTCGCGGTTTCCACCTTGAGCATTGATGCCCAGCGCTATCAGTTCACGTCGGCGCGCTACCTGTTGCCGGTGTATTTGGCGGCACCGCTGGTGGCCGGCGCGCTTTGGCGGGCGGGGGCGCCGTGGCTGCGCTCGGTCTGGCACGCGGTGGCCTGGCGCCTCGGGCGCGGGGCACCCGACAAGACACGCGGAGACGGGCGTGACCGCCGCGGCATCGCGGCGGCGGGTCTGTTGGCGCTGCTGCTCGCGCTAAGTGTGACCAGCGGCGCGCTCACCCTGGCCCGCGCCAGCGACGGCGCGACATTTGGCGTGCCGCTCCCACTGGCTGATCGCCAGCTCGTGGCCGCGCTCGATGCTCACAACATCCGCACCTTCTACAGTGACTACTGGACGTGCTACCGCATCGCCTTCGAGACGAACGAGCGATTGCTCTGCGCGGTGCGTGGGCAGGACGGCGCGGACGAGCGGTGCTCAGCCTGCGACAGCGATCGACTCAAGG
>JADMIN010000428.1 GCA_015478575.1 Ktedonobacterales bacterium
GGCACAACCTCAAGCATGCCATCCTGACCAACGGTCCCTTCCCCATCGCGCCAGCGATTGACGTCATCCAACAGTCCACGGCGGGCGTCGCCGCCGCCGCCGAGCGAGATATTGTGCATCGCGACATCAAGCCTCAGAACCTGCTGCTCAGCGTAGAAAACGTCGTCAAGCTGACCGACTTTGGCCTGGCCCGCAGTCATGAGTCGCGCGACATCACGGTGACCGGCTTTTTCGTCGGCACGCCGTTCTATGTCGCGCCGGAGCAGGTGGAGAATAGTCGGCGCGCTGACACACGCGCGGATCTCTACTCGCTGGCCTGCGTCTTCTTTGAAGTGCTTACCGGGCGCGTGCCCTATGATGGCGAGCATGCCTGGGATGTCGTGATGCAGCATATCAAGGCGCCCATTCCCTCGGCCCGCGCGCTGCGACCAGATCTCGCCTCCGCCTATGATGCGTTCTTCATGCGCGCGCTCGCCAAACGCGCCGAAGATCGCTACCAGACGCCGCACCTCTTCGCCGAGGCGCTGGCGGCGCTGCCCGCGCCCGATCGTGCGTCGGTGAGCGTGCCTGGCGCTGAGCGCGCGCTGGGGATGCTGGTGGTGGTGGCGAGCGGCCAAACCTTTACTATCACCGCGCCGGACATGATCATTGGGCGCAGCGATCCCCAGCGGGGGTTTCATCCTGATCTCGATCTGCTCGCGCTGGACCCCGCGCAGACGGTCTCCCGCCGTCACGTGCATATTACCCAACGTGAAGGACAATTTTTCGTAGAAGACCTGAATGCGTTCAACCGGACGCGGGTGAATGGGACGCCGCTGGTGCCTCATCAAGACGCCGAATTACATCCTGGTGATACGATACGGTTGGGCAATATCGAATTGCGCTTCGAGGTGCGGTCTCGCTGAGCCAGCCGTTGGGCTAGATGAAGGGAATGAGAAACAATGCTGCTGACATTTGCGCAAGCCTGGAGGCTGGTCATCGGCGCGGGCGGACTCGGGCCCGTCTTGGTGGCGGCTGGTGGATTGGTGGTTGTGCTCGCGATCCTCCTCGTCTTCTTGATGGTGCTGCGCAACAATGGCGGCGCTCGCAAGATGTCGAGCGGCCTCAACTATGACCCCCAGCAAGGCCCACCCGGACAGCCTCGCGCCCCCGCCAGTCAGCCAGGGCGCCAGGCCTGGGGCCAAGAGGGCGGCTATGGCGCACCCGCGGGCGCACCGCTGAGCAGCGGCGCGCAGAATGGGTGGGGTGGGCAGGCCAGCGCTGGCCGCTGGAATGAGCCGGGTGGGCAGGCCAGCGGCGGATGGGCAGGCCAGCCCGGGCAACCGTTGGGCCGAGACGGCGCCTCCGGCGGCGCCTGGCAGGACCAGGGCGGCTGGGCACCACCGCCACCGGGCGGGCAGCAGAGCGGCTGGAACGCCCCTGCCGCACCGCAGGGCTGGAACCAACCCGCGCAGCCCGCCCAACCAGGCGGCTGGAACGCGCCCGCCGCCCCTGGCTGGAACGCGCCCGCGGCGACGGCCCCCAGCGGGCAAGACTGGGGTGTGCCCGCCTTTGGGGCAGAGGCCCCAGCAATGGGCTATGGCGCCCGGCCGGCTGGCCCGCCCCAGCGCATGGGCATGTTGGTCGTCCGCCAGGGCAAAGAGCCTGGCCGCACCTTTGAGATGCGCAAAGATCGCATCACCATCGGGCGCAGCCGTGACAGCGATATCTTCCTAGAAGACTTAGCCGTCTCGCGCCTCCACACCACCGTGGGCCGCGATGCGAGCGGTCGCTATATTGTCCACGACGAGAATAGCGCCAATGGCACGTTCGTTAACGGCCAGCGCATCGCCGAGCACGTGTTGGAAGAGGGCGACGAGATCCAGGTCGGGCAGACCGTGTTGGCCTTCGTGCGCCGCTAGAGCCGCGCGCGAACGGCACGTCGCCCGGCCACGCCGCTGGGGGGCGCGACGCGAGGCGATGCGGTGCGGTTTGGGCGTAGGAGGAGACGAGCGAATGGGGCAAGGCGGCGACGATCTCATCGGCGCCGTGATCGGTCACTGCGCCATCCAGCAGTTGCTCGGCGTGGGAGGCATGGCCACGGTCTATCGCGCCAGACAGGAACACTTGGATCGCGATGTGGCCATCAAGATTCTGCCACCGCTCTATGCGGGTGACGCCTCGTTCGTCGAACGCTTCAAACGTGAGGCGCGAGCGACGGCCCAGCTCTCACACCCCCATATCATCATCGTCCATGACGCGGGTGAGGAGCATGGCCGCCTCTTCATCATCATGGAGTATGTCAGCGGCGGCAACCTCGCTGACGGCATGCGTCGCGGGCTGCGGCTCGATGCCATCACCCGGGCCATCCGTGAGGTGGCCAGCGCCCTCACCTACGCCCACGCCAAGGGCATCGTGCATCGTGACATCAAGCCAGCGAACGTGCTGCTCGATGCGGGTGGGCGCGCGATCCTCAGCGACTTTGGCATCGCCAAGATGCTGGCGGCCTCCGCGACGCTCACCCGCGTGGGGGCGGGCGTGGGCACGCCTGAATACATGTCGCCTGAGCAGTGCCGCGGCAGTATGGTGGACGCCCGCAGCGACATCTACGCCCTCGGTGTGATGCTCTACGAGATGCTCACCGGCCGCACGCCCTTCCAAGCGGATAGCTACACCGCCTTGGCCCACGCCCACGTCTACGAGCCAGTGCCGCCGCCCTCACAGTTCAATCCGCGCATCTCGCCCGCTGTCCAGTCCGTCATCCTCAAAGCGCTGGAGAAGGACCCTGCTGAACGCTTCCAACAGGCCGTTGAGCTTTCACAGGCCCTCGATCTGGCCGTGGCCGCGCAAGCGCCGATGGCTGCCGGCGAGCGGCGCCTCTCTGGCCCGCTCTCAGTGCCCCATCCTACCGCGAGCCGCGCGCCAGCCTCAGGAGGCCCACGCCCCGCCGCCGTGCTCTGCCCCCACTGTCACCAGCCCAACGCGCCCCAGCAGCGCTTCTGCTCGTCCTGTGGCACCGCCTTTGGCCCCATGCCCTCAGGCGACCCCGCGCCACATTCCGGGCCGGGGCAGGGCACTGGCCGTTGGGTGCAATGCCCTCGTTGCCGCGTACTCAACCGCCCGATGGACCGCTTCTGCACGCATTGTGGCCTCGGGCTGCCCAGCCTCGCCATCGTCACCTGCCGGGCCTGCGGCGCGCAGAGCGCCGCCAACCAGCGTGTGTGCTCCGCCTGCGGCCGTCCCCTCGGCTGATCCGCTCTGGCATGCGC
>JADMIN010000429.1 GCA_015478575.1 Ktedonobacterales bacterium
GAAGTGAAGTAATCCCTCACCTGTCATCTTGGGATGGAAGCCAGGAAAATTCGGCCTTCGCGGCGGACAGGAGTATAAAGCAAGCGGGAGCCGCGAACCCTGATCTGCCTGAAAGTCGCAGTAATCGAGCATAATGAGCCATTCCCAAGATGACAGATGAGGGAATTATTTGTCTACACGCGTCTGTGAACATACCGCTAGCAGTCATCGCAGCGCTTACAGCGACCGTTCGCCCGGTGAGGTCTCTCCGACGTGGCACAATCAATGCATGCATCGTGACCAACCGACCACCGAGCAGCCTTGCTCCCATCCGCGGATACAGAGAAAGCTCCTTGCCGCCGCTTCCCACGACGGACAGGAGCTTCTCGGAGGAGGTTAGGGGTCTACGTTGGGTGCCCCAGGGCGACTCGAACGCCCGCACCCGGCTCCGGAGGCCGGTGCTCTATCCACTGAGCTATGGGGGCCAACTGCCAGCAGTGTAGCACATGACCGCCCGCATTTCAAGGCACCCTATCCGCTCGCATGCCATTGCGGGTTTGCGCGCGGAGAGCGCCCGATGCTACACTCTAATGTCACATGGGAGCGAGCACTCAGCGCTGCCGCGGCATCTCGCGCTGAAGTCAGATGGAGTATGTCATGAGCGATGATCTTCTCGATCTCGGCCGGGCTGAACTGCTTGGCGCTGAGGCGATTGGGGCGCCTGGGAGCCGCCGGTTTCGTGTCTTCGCCCGCAGCCGCCGCGGCACCGCCAGCCTCTGGATGGAGCGGGAACAGATGGAGGCGCTCGCCACGGCGATAGACCAGTTGCTCGCTGAGAACGCCAACGCGCTGGTGCTCCGCCCTGTCGTGCAGGTGAATGTGCCCGCGCCTCCAAGCGCGCCCGCCGATTTCCCCGCTGAGGCGGACGCCGATTTCCGGGTGGGGCAGTTGCAGGTCGGCTACGATGAGGAGCATGGTGTCGTGCTGCTGCGGGCTGAGCCGCCGCGCCTGATCGAGCCAGGCGCTGACCTCGAAGCGCTTGAACAGATGGAGTTTCGTCCACACCTCTCCCTGTATCTGTCTCACACCCAGGCCGAGCGCCACAGCGCGCACATTACGGGCGCACTTGCCGGAGGCCGCCCCCGCTGCCCGCTCTGCGGCATGCCGATGCAGCCAGCGCATGTCTGCGAGAAACAGAATGGCTTCCACCCTATCGGGCTGAATTGAGGGCCAGCGCGCATCAGCCACGCGCGGTCGTCGGCGCTCGGCACGGCCCTGTTCGCGTGAGGCAGGGCCTTCCTCATCGGGTGCTCCCATTCCCGCGAGCGGGCCTTCAAGGCGCGTGGCCACAGCGGCGTGCCCGCGCCGTGCCGCTAGGTGGCGTCTATGACATATAATGCCTGAAGAGAGAGAACGCCCGAAGCACCAAGCGCTTGGGCGGTGCGCCCGCGAGAAGGGTACCACTCCACGGAAGACGGCCGCGGGAGAGCCGCGCTAGGCGAGCGCACGCATAGAGGCGTCGCGCCGACCACTCAACGAAGGAGCCAACGATGGCTGATCGGAATCCCGTTCTTGTCAGCGCCACACGCACGCCGGTCGGGCGCTTTCTTGGCGCGCTCGCGCCGCTTTCGGCGACGCAACTCGGCGCGGTCGCCATCCGCGAGGCGCTCCGGCGCGCGGGCATCGCCGCTGACCAGCTCGACGAAGTCATCATGGGCCATGTCGTCGCCGCGGGCGCGGGCCAGGCCCCAGCGCGTCAGGCCGCGATCCACGCCGGCATTCCGGCTGACATTCCCGCCGTGACCATCAACAAGGTCTGTGGCTCTGGCCTCAAGGCGGTGATGCTGGCCGCTCAGGCGATCAAGGCCGGTGACGGCGACCTCTTCGTGGCGGGTGGCATGGAGAGCATGAGTAACGCACCCTATCTGCTGGCCAAGGCACGCACGGGCTATCGCATGGGCAACGCGGAGATGATTGACGCGGTGGTGAACGATGGCCTGTGGTGCGCCTTTGAAGATGTCCATATGGGCGAGGAGGCCGAGGTCATCGCTGACAAGTATGGCATCACCCGCGACGCGCAGGATCAGTTCGCCTATCAGAGCCACATGAAGGCGCATGCCGCGACCGAGGCTGGCCGCTTCAAGGAAGAGCTGGCGCCCGTCGAGGTGCCGCGCAAGTCCGACACGCTCATCGTAGACCGTGACGAGGCCATCCGCCCAGATACCAGCGTCGAGGCGCTGCGCAAGCTCGGCCCGGCCTTCCGCAAGCAGGGCGGTACGGTGACCGCTGGCAACGCGCCCGGCCTCTCCGACGGCGCCGCCGCCACCGTTGTCGCCAGCGAGGCCTACGCGCACGCCCACGGGCTGCCGATTCTGGCGCGCATCACCGGGTACGCCGCGGCGGCCATCGAACCGAAGTATATCTTTGCCTGCCCACCGCGAGCCGTACGCAAGCTGTTGGAACGCACCGGCGCAAAGATGAGCGACTTTGACGTGATCGAGGTCAATGAGGCCTTTGCCGCACAGGTGCTCGCCAACGGCCAGGAACTGGACTGGGACTGGGGGCGCGTCAACCCCAATGGTGGCGCGGTGGCCATCGGCCACCCCATCGGCGCCAGCGGCGCGCGTGTGCTGGCGACGCTCGTCTATGAGCTGCGGCGGCGCGGCGGCGGACGTGGGCTGGCCACGCTCTGTCTGGGTGGTGGTGGCGCGGTGGCCATGTCGGTTGAGGTCTAGCCACGAATCTCGATCGCGGCGCGACCACGAGGAGGAGAGATCTCGATGCTCGAACAGAAGCCCCGCGCCACTGGAGCGGACGCGATATCCGACGCGATAGCCCAGGAGCGCGCCGCGGATGCCGCCGCTCCCCAGCCGGATGGCACCCTCTACGACCGCGAGGAGGTGGCGCGTGTCACTCAGGCGCGGACGCAGTGGGAGGCCACCGCGGTCGCTCAGGCCATCAAGCGCGTGCCCGAGGCCCATGCCGATGCCACGACCCAATCGGGCATGCCAATTCAGCGGCTCTATACGCCGCCAGATGGCGCCCACCTGAGCTACGAGCGCGACCTGGGCTTCCCTGGCGAATATCCCTATACCCGCGGCGTGCAGCCGACGATGTATCGCGCCAAGCCGTGGACCATGCGCATGTTCGCTGGGTTTGGCACGGCGGAGGAGACAAACGAACGCTTCAAATACCTCCTGGCGCAGGGGCAGACGGGGCTGTCGGTTGCCTTCGATATGGCGACGCTCTATGGCTACGACCACGATCAT
>JADMIN010000430.1 GCA_015478575.1 Ktedonobacterales bacterium
TCAAGCCCTTGCTCCAAGCCGCCTAAGGTTCAGGATGAATTATGACCAAGCCTCAGCTATACGGGGCAACGCGCGTGTTTGCCTGTCACTCGGTGGAGCGATGTGGCATCTGACCACCCTGGCATGCAACTTGCACAAGAGCCATGTGCGGCGGCTGGCAGTGCGCCCGGCGCCGAGTTGGACTTGAAGGAGAGTACTGTGGCACATAAGCATGATCGCGACCAGGCGAACGAGCCAAATGCGGAGCGCATCCACGAGGCGTACGCGGAGCTTGGCCGTCTTGGCGGCGAGGCTCGCAAGCATGAACTGGGACACGAGGGCTATTCGGAGCTTGGCCAGAAGGGTGGCGAGGCGACGAAGGAGAAGTACGGTCCAGAGTTCTATAGCGAGATCGGCCAGAAGGGCGGCGAGGCGCGTAAGCACGAGCTGGGGCACGAGGGGTATCAAGAGCTGGGTCACCTGGGCGGTGAGGCCCGTAAACAGCAGATGGCCCGTGGCGAGATCACCAAGGACAGCACCGAGAAGAAGCGATAAGGTCGCTCCCTCTCGGCAGTACTCTACTCTCGGCTAGGCGCGTGGGAGCTGTGGCGGAACCCGCGCCCCGCTCACAACCAATCGCCCGGGCCGCTCGCGCGTCAAGGACCGCGGGGCGCGCATCACTCACGACCGCCACCCGGCAATCAGAGCAATCAGACCTGGATCCACCACGGATCCACCGCTCACTCCCTGGCCGGGGGGCAGAGGCGACAATGCATCAGGAGGAAACAGATGGCAGACAAGCATAACGGCAAAGCGAAGAGCACATCTCCAGACGAGCAGCGGATACGCGAAGCGTATCAGAAGCTCGGCCATATGGGTGGCGAGGCCGTCAAGGAGAAGTACGGTCCAGAGTTCTACAGCCAGATTGGCAAGAAGGGCGGCGACACGGTCAAGGGCAAATACGGCCCGGAGTTCTACCATACTATTGGCGAGAAGGGCGGCGAGGCCCGCAAAGGACAACTCGGCCACGCCGGCTATCAGGAACTGGGCCACATGGGCGGCGAGACCGTCAAAGAGAAGTACGGCCCAGAGTTCTACAGCCAGATTGGCAAGAAGGGCGGCGAGAAGGGCGGCGAAGCCCGCAAAGCCCAGATGGCCCGTGGTGAGATCAAGGCGCGCAAGCCGACGAAGGAAGCTCCAGACAAGCGCTAGCCACCTCCGCGTTTCCCTTGCGTCCGCCGCGCTCAGCCATCGCCTCAGCCCCAAACATGCGGGCTTTGATGGCTGGACGCGGCCTTTCGCTGCCCGTTGATCGCCCGCTTTTCGCTTCCTCCCCTTCCCTTCACATGTCCGTGGTTCTCTCATCGGATCCCGCATCGGGCACAACCCTTGCGCTTCATCGCGGTTGACTGCCGCGATTCGCTCATGAGCGCGTGTGCGCTGTGGCCCGATTGTTGCCGCGAGGCAGCCCGTAGTGATGCTGCGCGCTTCTTCGCACTACTCTATGAGAGGTATCCCAAACGCGCCCTGGCACGATGCGCGTGAAATGGAGACGAGAGCTGAGCGAATGCGGCGCCTAGGGCGGGAGCACGAAAATAGGGTAGGGGAGAGCGGCAACAAGAGAACGATAAAGAGAACACGAGAGCGGCGACACGAGGAGGTGGCTCATGGGCAATCGGGCACGCGGCGTGGCGTGGGCGGCGCTGGGGGCCGTTGGCGCGGGTGCGGCGCTGGCGGCGGGCCGTCGAGTGTGGCGGCAGACACGGGCGATGGATCTGGCCGGAAGCGTCGTGCTGATCACGGGTAGCTCGCGTGGGCTGGGGCTTGCCCTGGCGCGAGAGTTCGCGCGTCAGGGGGCGAGGCTGGTGATCTGTGGCCGTGATGAGGCCGCGCTGGAGCGGGCGCGAGCCGACCTCGCTGGGCTTGGCGCCGAAGTGCTGGCGGTGCCCTGCAATATCACGGATCGTATGCAAGTGCAGGCGATGATCGAGCAAGCGATAGCCCATTTTGGGCGCTTGGATGTGTTGGTCAACAACGCGGGCATCATCACCGTTGGCCCCCTGGAGAGCATGATCTTGGAGGACTTCGAGCTAGCGATGGAGACGATGTTCTGGGGCGGCGCCTACGCCGCGCTCGCCGCACTGCCCCATCTCGTGCGGGGTGGCGGCGGGCGCATCGTCAATATCACCTCCATTGGTGGCAAGGTGAGTGTGCCCCATCTGCTGCCGTATTCCTGCGCCAAGTTTGCGATGGTCGGCTTCTCGGAAGGGCTGCGCGCTGAGGTGGCCAAGGATGGCGTACGGGTCGTCACGGTGGCCCCTGGCCTGATGCGCACCGGCTCGCCCGTCAACGCCTCATTCAAGGGGCGGCATCGCGCTGAGTATACCTGGTTCAGTCTGGGCGACAATCTGCCCTTCACCTCGATGAGTGCCGAGCGCGCGGCCAGGCAGATCGTCGCCGCCACGCGGCGCGGCGACGCTGAGGTCATCCTCAGCGTGCAGGCGCGGCTGCTGGCGCTGGCGCATGGCGTGCTCCCTGGCGTGATCGCCGATGCCCTTGGCATCGTCAACCAGCTCCTGCCGAAGGCCGGCGACATCGGCCAGGACGCGCTCCCCGGAGCGGAGAGCGAGACGCCACTCACACGCTCCTTCTTGAGCGCGCTGGGGCGTAGGGCCGAGCAGGTATATTATCAGCGTGTGCCCACCACAATGCCTGGCAGCCAGCCTTCTGGGCCTGCCGCGAGCGAATTCACGAGTTCACGGTAGAGGAGGTCACGCATGTCAACCGAGAAGAAACCCCTCTCCATGCCCCCACTCGTTGCCGCGAAGCTCAAGGCATTCGAGCAGATTCGGGCGGATTTCGAGGAAAGCTTCCAGTATGCGCAGGAGGTACACGGGCAGCGACGCTTCGACAGCTTCCCGGTGCCGGCGGTGGTGCGCTATCTCCACGCCCTCTGGATCTGTGATTGCAAGGATCAGCTCTTGAGTGTGCCACGCACCATCGAGCGCTATGAGGGGCCGCGTGCGCTCGCGTTGTTGCTGGCCTGGCAGGAGGGCGATTCCGCTGGCGTGATCGAGTTTCTTCAGGCCAAGCTTGATATGCTGCCGTTCGGGCAGATCACCCAGCAGATGCGGGAGGAGGCGCTGGCGCAGCGGAGCGACCCGGCCTGGGTGGCGCGTCTGGCCCATGGGCGGCGCGTGTTGCTCAACCGTGGCATGAACCTATACCAGGCGCTCGATGCCATCTTCGTGCT
>JADMIN010000431.1 GCA_015478575.1 Ktedonobacterales bacterium
ATGCTGGCGAATAAGGGCTAGAGTGAGACAGACGCCGCTCATCGCTTAGGCCGTAGGGGGAATGGTCTTCTCGGCCATATGGGCCTGGGCCGCCGCCACCTCAGCGGCGCTCGGCTCGCCTGGCGCTAGCTCCAAGCGGAGCGCCGTGGCGAAGCCCTGGCGCATCGCCTCCGCGGCCTCGGCGAAGCTGACCGCGCGCCCCAGCACATCCGCGAGCGTCGTGGCGTGCGCGCGCAGGTGCGCCGTCAGGTCGTCACGCTCGCGCGCCGAGGTCGCCGCCAGGTAGGCCGTCACGCGGGCGATGTCGCCACGCAGCGGCAGCGAGCCATGTTGCAGCACGCGCCCACTGGGGCGTGTCTGCGCACTGCCGATGAGCTTGCGCGCGCCCGCGACGATCTCATAGGCGGATGGTACCTCGAAGCAGGCCGCGCTGGCGTTCGCGACCCCACCAGGCTGGACAGGATTCATCGCCGCGTCTACGCCGAGCAGGCGCAGCCCAGCCAGCAACCCCGCGCTCAACCGGCGGTACGCATCGAGGATGGCGCCCGCGGCACGCGGATCGTCGGGGCGCGCGGCGATGCTATAGGTAAGCTCGTCAGTATGGAGGATGGCCCAGCCCCCCGTCGCGCGGCGCACCACCTCCACGCCATCCACACGGCAGCGCGCGAGGTCCACGCCATCCAGCGGCTGGCGCTTGCCCAGCGAAAGGCACGGGGGCGCCCACTGATAGAAGCGCAAGGTTGGCGGCACCGTGCCAGCGGCCACCGCCTCCATGATGGCCTCATCGAGCGCCATATTCCAGGCGCCTGGATGCGCTTCGCGCTCGATCAGCAGTCGCCATGTGGCGAAAGGCCATGTGGCGGGCGGATACGGTGCTGTGGATGGCGACATGCGCGGCCTCGCTTGTTCTTTGGGTGGCTCAACTGTACTGTGTGGTGCGGTGCGCGTGGCGCCGGGCTGCGCCTGGTCGCGCCCTCCAGGGCAATGGGCTGATGGAGCGCTCGTAGGCCACACCACGAGGCCACGCTTAGCCCATCTCGACATAGGTATCGGGGAGATCGTTGGCGAAGAGGACCACGTCGCCAGGGTGGGCGATGCGCGCGAGGACCGCTGTCGCCTCCGCCAGCGTCTGGACGACATGGATGTGGTCGTCCGCCAAGCCGCTGGCGCGCAGCCCGGCGGCGATGGCCGTCGTCCGCCGCGCGCCAACGAGGATCACCGCGTCACAGACGCGCCCGGCGTGCTCGCCAAAGCGCCGGTTCTCCTCCTCCTCGATGTCTCCTAGCTCGACCAGCCCCGGTGTCACCAGAATGCGAGCCGTCCCCGGCATCCCCGCCAGCACCTCCAGTGCGTTATGCACTCCCACCGGATTGGCGTTGTAGGCATCATCAATGATGGTTATGCCGCCAGGCGTAGCAATCAGTTGGAGCCGGTGCTCCACCGGCTCTAGCCGCCGCGCGTCGCGCGCGGCCTCCGCCAGCGGCAGGCCCAGCAGATGCATGACCACCAGCCCCGCGCTGACATTGAGGATATTGTGCTGGCCCAGCAGCGGAATGCTCATGCGCTGTTCCAGCCCTTCGGCGGCCCAGCGCCAGAGAAAGTGGGTGCCGTGTCCATCCACGGTGACATCCGTCGCCACCACATCCAACGCCCCAGCGCTCTCGCCGTCCATGCCATAGCGCACGACGCGATAGCCCTGTTCCACCGCGCGCTGAGCCAGACGCGCGGCCTCGCGCTCACCGCCGTAGATCACCAGGGGGCCGCCGGGGGGCAGCGCGGCCGCCAGCTCGTAGATGGCATCGCCGATGCGCGCGACAGAGCCGAAACGCTCGAGGTGCTGTGGGCCAACTGAGGTGATGACGGCGAGGGTGGGTGAGACGAGTTGGCACATCGCCGCGATCTCGCCTGTGGCATAGGCATCCATCTCGACGATGAACGCGCGGTGCTTTGGGTCCAGATACTCATTGATGGTGCGGGAGATGCCCATCAGCGTATTATAGCTCTTGGGTGTCGCCAGGGTTAGCATGTGGGGCGAGAGCAGGTGCGCCAGAATGTGCTTGGTGCTGGTCTTGCCATAGCTCCCAGCGATACCGATGGTCAGCGGCTGGTAGGCAGTGACGCGGGCACGAGCGCGGGTGAGAAAGCCGCGCTGTATCCACGCCTCGACCGGGCGCATACTGCTATTGCCGCCCACGACGAGCGCCAGCGTGAGCGCGGGCGCGAGCAGGCACGCCAGCGCGGCGACGACCGCGGCGAAGGGGACGGGCGCCGCGAGCGCGAGCGCGGCGACACCCACAGCCATGAGCACGCCCAGGATGGCTGAGGCGCCGAGGATACGGCGCATGCGTGAGGTATAGACCAACGCCTTCTTCGCCGGCAGCGGCTTCCAGAGGATGTGGAGCGCCGCGCTACCGACGAGCCAGCCAATACCGACGCCCAGGCGGCGCGCCCCTGGAGGCGACGCCAACGCCAACAGGCCCACGACGAGCGCGACGGCCGTCGCCACCAGGGCGGGATTCGACCAGAGCCAGGCCCGCTGACGCCCCCACGCGAACAGCCGAGGCGTCTCGTATTCCTCGATCTGATAGATGCGCGCGGCCAGCAGCCCCGCGCGGCCAAGCCAGGCGAACCAGACCGCGGTGGCCAGCCAGATAAGAACAGCGGCGATCACGATGATGTTCCTCGGAAAAAGGTCTTGACGATATGGCAGAAGCGAGCCGATTGCTCAAGATAGGCATAGTGGCCCGCCCCCTCAAAGACGACCAGCCCCGCGTCGGGGATCATCCGCTCCATGAGCCGCGCATCCGCGAGTGGCGTGTCTTCGTCGCGGTCGCCCCAGATGAGCAGCGTTGGCGCCGCGATGCGCGGCAGCAGCGGCCGCAGATCCTCGTTGACGACGCGCACGAAGGATGCGCGGACCGTCCCAGACGCCTGCTGGTAGTCTGGCGAGCCGCGTCGCGCGACCGCGGCCGTTGCCCAGCGTCGCAGCGGTGGAGGGGTGAGGGGCATGTGCGCCAGCCAGCGCAACGCTTTGAAGCTGCGCACCCGCGCGTGGTCGCGCCACGTGCGCTTTGGGCGGATGCCCGCGGCGTCGGTGAGGACGAGCTTGGCCACACGCTCTGGCCATTGGCTCGCCAGAGTGATGGCCACACGCCCGCCAAAGGAATGCCCGATGATGTGAACCCGTGGCAGTTTGAGGCTGTCGAGCAGGTCCACGACCCAC
>JADMIN010000432.1 GCA_015478575.1 Ktedonobacterales bacterium
GTATTCCTCTGCGCGCGCTGCACGCGGCGGGACTCTTCAGCGCCTTCGTGCCGAGCTTAGAGCCAGACGAGGAGCGACCTGCGTACCGGCTCTTGGTCCAGCGCGCTGGCGGCGAGCTGGCCACAGTGGATGACCCCTATGCCTTCCCACCCGTGCTCTCCGACTTTGATCTGCACCTGATCGGCGAGGGCAAACACCTGGATCTGTATGAGCGACTTGGCGCGCATCCGATGCGCCTGCGCGGTGTGGATGGCGTCGCGTTCGCGGTCTGGGCACCCAACGCGCGGCGGGTGAGCGTTGTCGGCGACTTCAACGGTTGGGATGAGCGTACGCATCCGATGCGCCTGCGGGCGCCGGGCATCTGGGAGGTGTTCATTCCTGGCATTGCGGTGGGGGCACTCTACAAATACGCGCTCCTCTCCTGGAGTCATGACTATCGTGTGCTCAAGGCTGACCCCTTTGCTTTTGAGGCGGAGGTGCGCCCTGGGACGGCCTCGCGGGTATGTGAACTGGCGGGCTACGCCTGGGGAGACGGCGAGTGGATGATGCATGAGCGTCCAGGCCGCAACGCGCTCGACGCGCCTATCAGCGTCTACGAGGTCCATGCTGGCTCGTGGCGTTCACCCTCGAATGGCGGCGGAGGAGAGGTCAGCTATCGTGACCTCGCGCACCAGCTCGTCCCCTACGTGAAGGGACTGGGCTATACCCATATCGAGTTGATGCCGGTGGCTGAGCATCCGTTCGATGGCTCATGGGGCTATCAGGTCACTGGCTATTACGCGCCGACCAGTCGCTATGGGACACCGCATGACTTCATGTACTTTGTGGACTACTGTCACCAGCATGGTATCGGCGTCTTGATGGATTGGGTGCCAGCGCATTTTCCGCGCGACGAGCACGGCCTCGCCTACTTTGACGGCTCCCATCTCTATGAGCACGCCGACCCGCGTCAGGGCGCGCAGCCCGATTGGGGCACACTAGTCTTCAACTTTGGCCGCAACGAGGTCCGCGGCTTCTTTATCGCCAACGCGCTCTTCTGGTTCGAGAAGTACCACATGGATGGGCTGCGGGTGGATGCGGTGGCCTCGCTCCTCTACCTGGATTACTCGCGCAAAGAGGGTGAATGGGTGCCCAACCGCTACGGCGGGCGGGAGAACTTGGAGGCGATTGCGTTTGTGCGCGAGTGCAACACGCGCGTCCTAGAGCGCTTCCCTGATGTGCTGATGATCGCCGAGGAGTCAACCGCGTGGCCAGGCGTGACCCATCCGGTCGCGGAGGGTGGCCTGGGTTTCTCGCTCAAGTGGAACATGGGCTGGATGCACGATATTCTGGAATACACCAAGCTCGATCCCGTACATCGTGCCCACCATCAGCAGACGCTCACTTTTTCGCTGGTGTATGCCTGGTCGGAGCGCTTCATCCTGCCCTTCTCGCATGATGAGGTGGTGCATGTGAAAGGCTCGATGCTCAACAAGATGCCCGGCGACCACTGGCAGAAGTTCGCCAATCTGCGCGCGCTCTATGCCTATATGTATGGGCATCCTGGCAAGAAGCTGCTCTTCATGGGTGGTGAATTCGCGCAGTGGGCCGAGTGGAACTTCGCTGGCTATCTCGATTGGGCGTTGGTGGAGGGACCGCACGTCGCCACGACGCTGCATGGCCAGGTCCGTGACCTCGTGCGCGATCTGAACGCGCTGCTGCGGAGTTACGCCGCCCTGCACGCGCGCGACTTCACGCCTGAGGGCTTCGAGTGGATTGATGGCTCAGATACGGCGCACAGTGTCATTTCTTTCGTCCGCTACGCCCCTGGGCGGACTGATCCGCTCGTGTTCATCTGCAACTTTACGCCCGTGCCACGGTATGCCTACCGTCTGGGCGTGCCGGTAGCCGCTGACTACGAGGAGGTGCTCAACACCGATGCGCTCGTGTATGGTGGCAGCAATATCGGCAATCTCGGCCGGGTGGCCCGCGAGCCGGTCATGTCGCATGGGTGGGAGCACTCACTCGCGCTCACGCTGCCGCCACTGGCGACGCTGGTGTTGCGCCCGATGCCGCTCGGAGCACACAAGAGAACGGCAAAAGGTGGCCTGCCAGGCGATAAACTGGTGCGCTTCCAGCGCGCCCGACGGGAAGGAGACGCACCGTGACCACGATCCAGCCAGAGGCCCGCGCGAGTACGCCGCGGAGCGCCACGCCGCGGAGCGACCGGCCTATGGCTCAACTCGGCGCGATGCCTGACACGCGCGACATCAACTTCTACGAGTGCGATCTCTACCTACAGTTTCTGCTACGCCGCCGCCTGGCCCCTGAGGAATTGGCGCTGGCGGAGCCACGCTTGCGCGCCTTGGGTGCGCGGCTGGGCAACGAGATCGAGGACTTGGCCGCGGAGGCCGACCGGCAGACGCCCACGCTGCGCCTGCGCGACAAGCGTGGTGAGCGCGTGGAGGAGTTGGGCATCTCACGCGCCTACCGTGAGCTAGAGCGCATTTTCTATGGTGAGTTCGGGCTTGCGGCGATGTCACTGCGCCCGGGTGTGCTCGACCCCGCGCGGCCCAGCTCACTTCTGCTCAACGACGCGCTGATCTATCTGGCGACACAGGGAGAGGCGGGGCTTTTCTGCCCACTCAGCATGACACGCGCGCTGGCGCGCACGCTGGTCAAGTTCGCTCCGCCCGCGGTGGTGGAGCGCTATCTGCCGCGGCTGACCTCGACCGACTTGGAGACGCTGGCCACCGGCGCGATGTTTATGACGGAGAAACAGGGAGGCTCCGACCTGGGCGTGACGGCGACCACCGCTCGGCCGTCTACGGACCGCCCTGGTTGGTGGGAGCTTGACGGCGAGAAGTGGTTCTGCAGCAATGTCGGCGCTGAGTTGATCCTGACGCTGGCGCGCCCGGAGGGAGCGGAGGCGGGCACACGTGGCCTGGGGCTGTTTCTGCTGCCCAGGCATCTGCCCGATGGCAGCCGCAATCGCTACGCCATCGAGCGGGTGAAAGATAAACTGGGCATGCGTTCTTTCGCCAGCGGCGAGGTCACGCTCCAGGGGGCATACGCCTACCTCATTGGTGAGCCTGGTGTGGGCTGGGCACGCATGACCGAGATGCTCAACATCACGCGGCTGGGCTGTGCGTCAGCCGCGGCGGCGCTGGCGCGGCGCTCGTTCCTCGAATCGCTCACGCACGCGCGCGGTCGCGTGGCGTTTGGGCGGGCGCTGGC
>JADMIN010000433.1 GCA_015478575.1 Ktedonobacterales bacterium
GTGGAGCACTGGCTTGGCCACTACTGGCGCAAACTGAATCTGCCCGAAGCGCAACTCGACTATCTGGCGATTACCAGCGAACGGCGAGAGTTCGCCCTCTGGACGGGCCGGCGCCTCAATCCAATGGCGCTGGGATGCTATTGTTATCTCCCCCTGCCGCCTGAAGGGGCGGCGGAACCCCACGACGTGCTCAACCATCTTCAGGGCAGCGCCGCCGCGCCCACCATCCTGCCGCTGGAAGAGCTTGGGTCGCTGCAAATGACACTGCCCGGCTTCGCACCCCCTGGGGCGGGCGCCTCCGTCGGCGTCGCCGTGCTCGATCGCCCCACGCGCCACGAGCCGATCACCGACTTCCGCCATCTCATCTTCATCGAGCCTGACCTCCTGCCACTCGGCATCGAGGTCACCGTGGCGCACGAACTCATCCATCTCTCCGACCGCGTGCGCGGCACGCCGCGCAAACACCGCTGCCACGGACATGACTCCATCTCGGTGGATGAGGCGGCCATCACCGGACACGACCCCGAGCTGCTGCGCGAGTTGCTGCGTGACGAGACGACGCGCCGCGAGCTGAAACTGCGCGCCCTGCGGCCCAACCGCTACCTCTACCTCTGCCCCAACTGTGATCACGTCTACCGCCGCGTGCGACTCTATCCGCGTATGGTCTCCTGCGGCCGGTGCGACCACCACTACAATCCCCTCTATCTCTTGCGCCTCCACGCGCTTCTGGATAAAGCGGGCAACATCGAACGGCTGGTGACGCCGGAGGAGGCGGATAGCCTCACGCGCGCGACGACAAGGCCGCGCCGCTGAACACCCAGAGCTTGTGCCTTGTCGAGGGGCAAGAGAGACGAACTTCCTTCCGCTAGGAAGATCGCAGGGGCATCCACCAGCGTCTGCTAGAAGAAGGCGCTGGTGCATCTATGCTCCCCCTCCGCGGGTGATCCTAGCCGCGGTCGCGCCCCTCTGCGAGCGCGACCGCCGCGCGTTACTGGAGAGGCCCGCGCCGCCGAGCTAGCCAGCGGCCTTAGCCCCAGTGCCCGCTCCGCGCCAGCGCCGTGGGCAACGCTCCCCCCTTCCGACTCCCCCTTCCCTCGCAGGGAAGGGGGCTGGGGGGTTAGGTCCCCCAGCGCGCTGTTCGCCGCCCCACGGCCGCGGGCCGAGCACCGCGCATCACCGGGCGGGGCGGGGGACCTCCAAGAGATCGAGCACGTCATAGAGGTCGTGCGCGACCAAGCAATCCAGCGCGGCGGGATCGAGTGCGCGCCGACGATCCAGCAGGATGGGCGTGATGCCCGCCGCCCGCGCCCCCAGCACATCAAGCGGGTAGGAATCGCCGATGTGGACGGCATAGTCGCCAATCGCATCCGCCCGCCGCAGCGCGGTGGCAAAGAGCGCGGGGTCAGGCTTGGCCCGGCGCAACTGAGCCGAGATCACCGCGAAATCGAAGTAGCGCACAAGATCATGGTGGCGCAGAATCAGCCCCAGACCCACGCCCCAATCAGAGATCACCCCCATCACCAGATGGCGCGCCGTTTGCGCCTTGAGCGCGCCGAGCGCGGGCACGACATCGGGATAGAGGGCATAGCTACTCGCCTGATCGAAGACGATCCGCACGTCACCGGCGCAGGCCGCCAGCCCCTCCTCGCTCGCGCCATGCAGGCACGGGCGCAACAGCGTCTTGAAATAGCCATCCCAGATGGCGGCAATCGCCGCTTCGTCGCCCCACGTCCAGGGATCCGCTCTGGTGGTCCGGCGCAGGAAGGCCTCCGCCGGTGGCAGGGCGCGCGTGACCTCCGCCCGCGTGACCGGCGTGCCGCGCCGCGCGCAGACATCGAGGACGATATCCACCACCGAAGGGTGCGGCGCCAGCAGGGTGAACCCGACATCGAAGAAGATGGCGCGGATGGCCTGCGGCTGCGCCAGAGAAACGCCTGATGCCATATCGTGTCCTTTAGTCCTGGTACGCTTCTGGTCCTGGTACGCTTCCTAGCGCGTGCCCGCCTGAGCATAGACGGCCTCGGCGGCGGCAACGCCCGCCCCCGGCGCGATCGCCTGGCCAAAGCGCGGCAGCAGCCGCTCCAGCGCGCCCAGCACATGCGACACATTGCGCCGCTCGGCGTTATAGCCCATGATGCCGACGCGCCAGACCGAAGCGGCATCGCCCCCTAGCCCTCCCCCGATCTCGATACCATCTTCCTCCAGCAGCGCCCGGCGCACCGCCGCGCCATCGGTCACGCCTTCGGGAATGCGCAGCGCGGCGAGCATCGGCAGTTGGTGCGCGGGCGCGGGCAGTGGCCGCAGGCCCAGCGCCTCCGCCCCCGCGCGGAAGGCCCGCCCATGCTGCTCGTGGCGCGCATAGCGGGCGTCCAGGCCCTCCCCCAGCGCCAGGCGCAATGCCGTATGCAGCGCATAGATCAGCGAGACGTTGGAGGTATGGTGGTAGGCGTGGGGCGCGAACCAGTAACGCTGGAGCGCGAGCAGGTCAAGGTACCAACTCCGCACCGGCGTCTCGCGCGCCGCGATGACGCTCACCGCACGCTCGCCCAGTGTGATCGGCGCCAGCCCCGGCAGCGCCCCCAGACACTTCTGCGTGCAGCTATAGACGACATCCAGCCCCCACTCATCCACACGGACGGGGATGCCCCCCAGGGCCGTGACCGCATCCACCACCACCAGGGCCTCCAGCTCGTGGGCCAGCTTCACCACCGCATCCAGCGGCTGGCGCAGCCCGACAGACGTCTCCGCCAGCACGATGGCGAGCACCTTGACCTTGCCCATCTCCGCCGCCGCCGTGCGGAGCGCCTCCACATCCACCGGCGCACCGCCCGCGCTAACGACGGTGCGGACGCTGGCGCCACAGCGAGCGCCGATATCAGCCATCTTCGCGCCGAAGAAGCCGGCCTGCCCCACCAGCAGTTGATCGCCCGGCTCCAGCAGGTTGACAAGCGCCGCCTCCATGCCAGAGAAGCCCGTGCCCGGCACGGCGAGCGTCAGCGCGTTGCGCGTGGCGAAGACGGCGCGCAGCATCTCCGCCGTCTCTTCGAGAATGCCCAGGTACGCGACATCCAGGTGGCCGAGCACAGGCGCCGCCGCCGCGCGGAGCACGGCGGGATGCGGATTACTCGGCCCCGGCCCCAACAGCAAGCGCTCCGGTGGCCGCACGGGCGCGAACGTGGC
>JADMIN010000434.1 GCA_015478575.1 Ktedonobacterales bacterium
AGGAAGCCTTTCCTTACGAGGAGACGCCCGACCAGTTGCGCGCCATCCAAGAGGTAAAGGAGGATATGGAGCGCGCCCGTCCGATGGATCGGCTGGTCTGCGGCGACGTTGGCTATGGCAAGACGGAGGTCGCTTTGCGTGCCACCTTCAAGGCCGTGCTCGATCAGCGACAGGTCGCCGTGCTCGTGCCGACGACCGTGTTGGCCTTGCAGCATTTCAACACCTTCAGCCAGCGCCTCACGCCCTACCCCGTGCGCGTTGAGCTGCTCTCGCGCTTCCGCTCCGAGAAGGAACAGAAGGAGGTGCTCAAGGATCTGGCCGAAGGCAAGGTGGATGTCGTCATCGGCACACACCGACTGCTCCAGAAAGATGTGGCATTCGCGAGCCTGGGCTTGCTCATCATTGACGAGGAGCAACGCTTCGGCGTGGCGCACAAGGAGCGTCTCAAGCAATTGCGCACCGAAGTAGACGTGCTCACCCTCACCGCGACGCCTATTCCACGCACCCTCTATATGGCGCTGGCGAATGTGCGCGATATGAGCGCGATCGAGACGCCACCCCAAGAGCGGCTGCCCATCCGCACCTATATCCGCGAGACCGATGATGACTTGATCCGTGAGGTCATCCTGCGCGAGATTGACCGTGGCGGCCAGGTCTTCTTCGTGCATAACCGCGTCAAAGGCATTCTGGCGCTGCGCGACAAGCTGCGGCGACTCGTGCCGGAGGCCAAGATCGCGGTCGGCCACGGACAGATGCCAGAGGACGAGCTGGAGCACGTCATGCTCGACTTCTCGGCGGGCGTGACCAACGTGCTGCTCTGCACGACGATCATCGAGAACGGGCTGGATATTCCAAACGCCAACACGATCATCGTCAATAACGCGGCGTTCTTCGGCCTCTCGCAGCTCTACCAGTTGCGCGGGCGTGTGGGGCGGGCGCAACAGCAAGCCTATGCCTATTTCATCTATAACAAAGACATGCAGCTCTCGCCGGTCGCGGAGAAGCGCCTGCGCGCCATCTTCGAGGCGACCGAGCTTGGCGCGGGCTTTCGCATTGCCATGAAAGACCTGGAGATCCGAGGCGCGGGCAATCTGCTCGGCGCGGAGCAGTCTGGCTTCATGAACGAGATTGGCTTTGATCTCTATACGCGCCTGCTGGCTGAAGAGGTCGCGCGTATGCAGGGTGCGCGCACCGCTGAGCCAGCGCGTCCCACCGCGGTCACTCTGGAGCTGCCGGTGGATGCCTTCATTCCTGATGACTATATCGGCGACCGCACGCTCAAGATGAGCTTCTACCAGCGCATGGCGAATCTCGAACACGCGGAGCAGGTCGAGGCGCTGACCGCCGAGATGGCCGACCGCTTCGGCGCGCCGCCGCGGGAGGTGGCGAACCTCCTGGCGATTGTACGGCTGAAGGCCGAGGCGGCGCGGCTGGGCTACGAGTCCATCGCGTTGCGTGACGGCGAGATGATCTTCAAGCTGCGGCGCACCGTCGTGGTGGACCGCGTGGCGCTGGTCAAGCGCTTCCGCGGCGAGGCGCGTGTGCAACTCGGCGAGGTGCGTCTCCCCCGCCGCCGCTTCAATGAGGAGGCCCTGCGATGGCTCACGGAGCTGCGCGAGGTGTTGCCGGTGATCGTGAGCCACAAGCCGACGCCCGCCGCCACCGCCGGAGCGCGGTGAACCGATGACCGATCGCGCGCTCATTCGCCACGGCGGCTGTGGGCGTCGCCCGCGTGTTTCGCGTGATTGATCGGCTGGCTCACCCCCAACGTTCCCGAAGCGAGGCAAGCGCACCACCCGCGCGCTTTGCCTTACAGACTCATCCGCGCTACTGGCTCTGATATAGAGAATACTGGCTCCGCAAATTCGCCTATTGCCAGCCGTGACAGAGACAGGTACAATGCGCCAAACAGTCACCCGCTCTAGGGGGATCGGCGCACACGCCCTACCTCGCTCCCACAAGCCGCATCCGCCCCGCTTGTGAGAGATTCTGGCTTCCTCGACCGCATGAATAGATGTGGGGTCCACGGTGGCCACCCTGGCTGCGCTGGCTGTTTGAGAGTATCCCACGGTGGGATCGAGTTGGGTTGGCAGAGAGAGGGAAAAGCAATGCCTGGAACGGCAACAGAGACCAAAGTCAAGGCGCCCGCGACGGCGCGGACGGGAACAGGACTGACCATCGCCTCGGTGGTGGCGCTCGCGGTGCCGCTGCTGTATCTGCTGTACGGCTACGTCAACGGGAATGTACAGCTCTCCACAGCGGACCAAATTGATCGTTTCTTCAAGTTGGGAATCATCCTGACCGCGGTGGCGGGCGTCGTCGCATTGATCGCCACCGCCATCCACGGCACGAGCATGCGCCGCGGCTTCACCACCAGCAAAACCACTCAGGCGGGCGTCTCTGTCCTGGTCCTGATCGTCGCGGCGGCGTTCCTCTTGACGACCGTGCTGCCACGCGCCAACGCGATCCAGAACCTCAACGATAAGATCGCTCCATTCGGCTTTTCGCTGGTCGATAACTGCCAGACGCCACTGGGTAAGGCGCAGGCCGACATCAAAGAGGCCTTGCTCGACGCCCAGGTGCATGGCGCGGATGACGCTGGCTTCGTCGCCCAGATGCAAATTGACATTGGTCTGTTGCAGACCGATTCGACCGCGCTGACCAATGGCCTGGCCAAACTGAACGCCACGACCGCCCCCGATAGCAAATATCAGCCGTTGCTCGATGGCTGCAAGAAAGACGTGCGCAATGAGATCGCGCTGCTCAACGACTCTAGCGCGCTGCCGTTGCCGCCGCAGGTAGTCGCGCTCGTCCACATCTCATCTCTGAGCACCCTGACCCTGCTGCAGGATGCCGCTGGCGTGGCCTCTGGCCAGGTCAAGATCGCGGCGCCTGATGGCTCGGCTCAACTGCTCGTACAGGGCGTGCTGACCCAGGTCGTCACGCAGAATAGCGACCCGACGCTCACACGGGAGGGCGACCAACTCAAGCAGGATATCAACAACATCCTCAAGGATAACCTGGCGCCATTCCAGCCGGGACCCAGCCTGCTGGTCTCGTAAACTCCGACGATCACCTCAGTGCCGTGGGACGTCAGCCGACCTCCCACGGCGCGCTTTTTATGATAGTGTCCACTGAAGTGTGTAAAAGGCAGAGCGAGGGTTGACAAGATCGGCCA
>JADMIN010000435.1 GCA_015478575.1 Ktedonobacterales bacterium
GGCTTGTTCTTCTGGATCGCGCTCTCTGAGGGGGTCTCGATGCTGGTGAGCACCATCATTGGCATCCTCTTCATCGGGGGCTTCGTCTGGTATCTGCGCGCGGCGGCCCCTATGCCATTCACCATCACGATCACGCCCGCGCACCTCACGCGTACGGATGCGGGGGCGGAGCCGGTCGTGATTCCCTGGGAGGGTATCGCCAGGGTGAAAGAGGAGATCTTCGCGACGGGCGCGACGGTGAGCATCGCGGTCTACAAGCGCGTGGGCGAGCGCGGCGTCCACCGCGCCTGGGTGATCTATGGCGATGACTTGGCGCGCTTCGACGCGCTTGTCGCGGCGGTGCGCGCGGCCCTGCCAGAGGGGGTGCCCTGGGTGCGCGAGACGGTACACGGGTAGGGGTGGCCGCGCCTCCGCCGCTGACGGACGAAACGCTTGGTGGCTGTTCCGGGCGGTCTGGTGTGGGGGGGCATCTTCAGTGAGTGGGCACGTCAGGTGATGAGCTGACGTGAGTGGAGAGGAGTGGTGAGCGTATGGGAGTGCGCGATCTGCCCTTTTGGGGGCGGGTGGCCGCGGAACTGGCCGACGCGGGTCTGGACCGGATGGGCGCGAAGCGCTGTGCGGTGAAGGGCCATAAGTGGCGCGATGTCGGCGCGGTGATGCTGCGCGAGGATGGCGGTGTGGATGAACTGGCGCGTGGGGCCATGCAGCGGTGCCGTCGCTGTGGCACGGTTCAACCCAAACCGCGGTCATGAGCACGCTCAACGCGGTCGAACTGATCCGCAAGAAGCGCGACGGTGGCGCGCTGGCGAGCGCGGAGATTGATTGGCTCGTCGCGGCCTATACGCGCGATGAGGTGCCCGACTATCAGATGGCGGCGTTCCTGATGGCGGTGGTCTGGCGCGGCATGACGCCGCCTGAGACGGTGACGCTCACGCGGGCGATGGCCCACTCTGGGGAGCATCTGCGCCTGCATGAGCGCATCACGCCGGTGGCCGACAAGCACAGCACGGGCGGCGTCGGCGACAAAGCCACGTTGGTCGTGGCGCCACTGGTCGCCGCCCGCGGCCTGCCGGTGGCGAAGATGAGCGGGCGCGGGCTGGGCCACACCGGCGGCACGGTGGATAAACTGGAAGCCATCCCTGGCATGCGCATGGACCTGGGGGGCGAAGCGTTTCTGGCGCTGCTGC
Source organism: Ktedonobacterales bacterium (assembly GCA_015478575.1). GTDB lineage: Bacteria > Chloroflexota > Ktedonobacteria > Ktedonobacterales > JADMIN01 > JADMIN01. Next base: position 1,188 of record JADMIN010000435.1, read on the forward strand.
TGCGGCACGGGCTGGCGCTGGCCGCGCAGTCCAGCGCGCTGGCGCCAGCGGATGGCAAGATGTATGCGCTGCGTGACGTGACGGCGACGATTGACAGCATCCCGCTGATCGCCGCGAGCATCATGAGCAAGAAACTGGCGATTGGCCCTTCGCACCTGCTGCTGGATGTGAAGGTGGGGTCGGGTGCCTTTCTGAAGACGCGACGTGAGGCGCGGCGTCTGGCTGAGACGATGGTGCGCATCGGCGAGGATGCGGGCGTGCGCACGGTGGCGGCGCTCTCCTCGATGGAGCAGCCGCTGGGGCGCGCGGTCGGCAACGCGCTGGAGGTGGCCGAGGCCGTCGCGGTGCTGCGGGGCGAGGGACCGGAAGATGTGACGGAGCTGTGTCTGCATGAGACGGCGCTGCTGCTGGCGATGGCGGGGGTGGCGGCGGATGAGGCGGATGGACATGAGCGCGCCGCGCGGGCGATCGCCTCAGGCGAGGGGCTGGCAAAGCTGGAGGAGGTCGTGGCGGCGCAAGGGGGCGACGCGACGCGGATCAGCGATCCCGCGCGCTTGCCACGGGCGCCCTGGCGCGAACTGGTGAAGGCGCCGGCGGCGGGCTATATCGCGGGCATTGACGCCGAGCGTGTGGGCCACGTCGCGGTCCACCTGGGGGCAGGGCGGCTGCGCAACGGCGATGCGATTAACCACGCCGTTGGGTTGGTGTTGTTGGCGAAGGTGGGTGACCATCTGGAGGCGGGGCAGCCGCTGGTGGAGATCCATGCGCGCTCTGAAGCGGAAGCGGCGTCAGCGCGCGCGCCTCTGCTGGCGGCCTACCGCTGGAGCGAGGCGCCGGTGAGCGCGTCGCCCCTGCTGCTGGGCAGCGTCTCGCGCGAGACGCTATCTGGCGATGGGGTGTTAGGCGACGGGGTGTCAGGCGATGGGGATGCGTGAAGGCGCATCGCATGGTGGCCAGGCACGACACGACCATTTGGCGCCGCTCTACCTTTTCCGCCCCTCTTCCGCTCCTCAGTTTTCGTGGAGGCATCAGTTGATGCGCTCCTGGCACGCCGCTCGGCTCGCGCACGGGCGCTAGCGCGCCGGTAGAGCCGTCGAAACCGCGGTCACCTGGTGATGCGCCAAAGGCCGTGCATGCGGGCAACCGGGTGAGTCGGAATGGCGCTTGGTCGCGCGATGTAGCATCCCCCCCCTTCCCTCGCAGGGAAGGGGGCCGGGGGGGTAGGTCAGAAACTACGGGCCTTCCTCTACCGACGCCCTAGGTGTGCGCTCGTCTCTCCCCTTCCCTTGTGGGGATGGGGGCCGGGGGTTAGGGAGAGACGCTGCGCCGCCGCCGCGCCGTCGTCACCGCGAGCGCGCCAAAGACCAGACCGGCGGCCAGTCCAACAAAGTGGTCGTAGACGCCGATACTGCTGGAATTGGAGAGCGTGAAATAGATGTTGATGGCGAGCCAGAAGAGCCACTGGCTGATGACCGCGCCCCCCGCCGTGCCGAAGGCCTGGCGGCGTATCAGCGCGAACGCGCCGAACGCGCCAAAGATGCCGAAGATGGCGCCCGACGCGCCCAGGGCTACCTCAGTGGGCAGGATAAAGGCCTGCGCGAGGCCTCCCAGGATGCCGGCGGCGAAGTAGATCAGCAAGAAACGCCCTGGGCCGAAGATGCGTTCGGTAATCACGCCGACGAAGTAGAGGGAGACCATGTTCAGGCCAATGTGGGCGATGTTCTCGTGGAGGAACATCGCGGTCACGATGCGATAGATCTGTGTGGGATCGTTCTGGATGAGCAGCCCCTGCTGGACCCCGAAGGCGTAGAGGGGGTTGGGCGCGCCAACGAGGATGCCGGTGCCCCCTTGCACCAAGAAGCCCTGCTGGACGGGTGCGAAGAGGTTGCCAGCGAGCAGCCCACCAATCAGGTACGCGGCAATGTTGATCACCATCAGGGTGATGGTGACGATGGGGACCCCGCGCGTCAGGAAGCGCAGGCGCGTCA
>JADMIN010000436.1 GCA_015478575.1 Ktedonobacterales bacterium
CCACACCAGCATACAAGCCGGCGTGGCTTTGATTTATGACCACCTCTCAACTATACGCCATACGCGCGCTGTGTCGAGAGCGACCGCGATCAGAGAGGCCTGTCATGTCCACCCATCTGGCCGCCTATCCACAACACCGACCGGTCACGCTGGCCTGCCGTGGCCTCGTCGCCGCACCTCACTATCTCGCGGCCCAGGCCGGGCTTGACATGCTCAAGGCTGGTGGCAACGCGGTTGACGCCGCCATCGCCGCGAACGCCACCCTCCAGGTTGTCTATCCCTTCGTCGTCGGCCTCGGTGGCGATCTCTTCGCCCTCGGCTATGACGCGCGGAGCGGCCACATGTATGGACTCAATGGGAGCGGGCGCTCGGCCCAGGCGGCGACCATCGAGCGCTACGCGGCGCTGGGGCACACGACCATGCCGCGCTATGGCCTCCACTCAGTGACGGTCCCTGGCTGCGCCGACGGGTGGGGCAAGCTCATGGAGCGCTCAGGTCGGTTGGGGCTGGAGCGCGCGCTGGCCTCGGCCATTGGCTATGCCGAGGAGGGCTTCCCCGTCGGGCCAGACCTCCATGCCGCCCTCGTGCGCATGAGCGCGCAGCCCCACACCCACTCGTCGTGGCGCGAGCACTTCACCCCCGGTGGGCATATTCCACTCGCTGGGAGCGTCGCCCGTGCCCCTGCCCTAGCGCGCACGCTGCGAGCCATTGCCACGGATGGGCCGGAGGTCTTCTACCGTGGCGCGGTCGCCCAGCGGATCGCCGCGTTCTGTGCCCGCGAGGGTGGGCTGCTCACGCTGGAGGATCTCGCGGCGCACACCAGCGAGTGGGTGACGCCGCTCTCCGTGCCCTTCGCTGGGCTGGAGGTCTACCAGTTGCCGCCGAACACCCAGGGTGTCACGGCCCTGCAGATGCTCGGTATGCTCGATGGGCTGGCGCTGGGGGAAGGGCCACTCGCGCCGGAGACAACGCATGCGGCGGTCGAGGCCAAGAAGCTCGCCTTCGCCGACCGCGCCGCCTATCTGACCGATCCCGCGTACATGCGCGTACGCCCAGCGGATTTGCTCGCGCCCGACTACCTGCGCCAGCGTCGCCAGCGGATTGATCCACACCGCGCGCAGCCGAGCGTCGCGCCAGGCAGCTTCGCCGGTGATACGATTTACCTCTGCGCCGCCGATGGCGAGGGCAACGTGGTCTCGCTCATCCAGAGCAACTACCGCGGCTTTGGCAGTGGCTATGTGGTCGAGGACACCGGCATCTCCCTGCATAATCGCGGTGCCTACTTCTCACTCGACCCCGAGGCCGCCAACGCGCTCGTGCCAGGCAAGCGCACGCTGCATACGCTGATTCCCTCGCTGGCGACGTGGGATGGGCGGCCCGCTCTCGCCTTCGGCGCGATGGGCGGCGACGGGCAGCCGCAGACCCATCTCCAGGTCTATACCGCCCTGGCGCGCTTCGGTCTGAATATCCAGGCGGCCATCGAGTTACCGCGCTGGATCCACGGCGCGGAGGAGCCAGGCGAGCCGGAGATCCTGCGCGTGGAAGGCCGCTTCCCCACGGAGACGGTGGCGGCGCTGCGGGCGCTTGGCCACGAGGTGGAGGAGATTGGGGCGTGGGATGCGCTGATGGGCTACGCCCAGGGCATCGTGATAGACCAGGAACGGGGTGTGCTGCATGGCGGCGCTGATCCACGCGCGGAGAGCGCCGCCGTGGGATGGTAGCCGTGGGGTGGGAGTCGTGGGATGGGAGTCGTGGGATGGGAGTCGTGGGATGGGAGTCGTGGGATGGGAGTGGACGTGAGGGATCTTAGCACGACCGGGCCATTCGTCCGCCATAGGCGCCCCTTCCGCCACGCGGGCAGACCGGGCCACGGCCTATCTGCCGCTTGGTGCCGCTCCCGTCTTGCTGACCACCGCGCGCCCACCCCGCGAAAACCCCGTACGCCGTGCCGCTCCATTGCGTTAGACTAGATGGTGGACAGCGCGCACCCAACCATCCTAGTGGCCAGCCGCCCGCCAGGGGTTCCCCGCGCCCAGCCGATGCGGTGGGGGGCAGGAGCGTGTCGCGTTACCAGCCGTTATCTGGCCGTTCCCATGGGAAGCTGGCACACCAGGCCACTTGGCACCACCAGCGACGCGGCGGTCGTTACGTCTTTATTGTGGAGGATCAGCAGGAGGGACAGCATCTATGTTTGCCATCCACGCCGACCGCCAGCCACGCGCGCGCTGGCGGCGCTTGGCGGTCGCTGGCGTCGCGTTGCTCGCGCTCACCACGCTCTTCGCGCTCACCGCCCATGCCGCTTCTGGTCCTGGCGGTGATCTGCGTAATCCCGTCATCCTCAACGCGCAGATCGCCCGCCCGGCGGTCGTGCGCATCTTCGTGACCTATGACATCGAGATTGACGCGCCACTCTGCGGCAGCCTGGTGGGACGTTACAGCGGCCAATCCGGCGGTACGGGGTCGGGCGCCTTTATCTCGTCGCACGGTGACATTCTGACCGCTGGCCACGTGGTCTCTGACCCCATCGGAGATGTCACGAGCGCCGCCTCGCTCATCGCGGCGGACTTGCAGAAGAGCTGCCGCAAGACGCTGACACCCGATGAAGTGGTTGGGCTGTATGTGGCGAATCCCAATCAGTTTACGCTCAAATACAGCAACCAGATAAACTCGGTCTATCTCTCCACCGCCTATGTCGGCTTGTATAGCGTGGCGAGCATCAGCGCGGTGACGGCCTATCCCTTCACGGTCAGTGGCATCAGCCCAGAGGACCAGAATGATGTCGCCATCATCCATATCAACCTCAACGACTCGCCGACACTTCCCCTGGGGGACAGCGCGAACGTCTCGCCGACGGACACCGTGACGGAGATTGGATTTCCCGGTAATGGCGACCTGCGGAGCTTGGACGACCTGGCGGGCCAGAAGCCTAATAACTTCTTCACCGACTCGGTGAACTTCCTGACGGTGAGCGCCGTCAAGACGAACGACAACGGTGGGGCACTTCTTCAGGTCGGCGGCAATGTCGAGCATGGAGATAGCGGCGGCCCGGTGCTGAACGCGGCGGGGGAGATCGTCGGCGTAGTCAGTTTCAGCCGTAGCGAGACCGCCGATACCCATTTCATGCAGGCCTCTTCGAGCGTCCGGCCCCTCCTTGGCAGCCTCGATACCAAGC
>JADMIN010000437.1 GCA_015478575.1 Ktedonobacterales bacterium
CACGAGGCGCGCGCCTTGACGGGCGGCCTCCGCCGTCTCCGCGGCCACCAGCGCCACCTTATCGCCCTCGAAGCGCACGACATCGCCGCAGAGGACGGGCTGATCGGCATCAATCAGGCCAAAGGCGTTGAACGGCACGTCGGCGGCGGTCAGGACAGCGACGACACCCGGATGCGCCAGCGCGGCGCTGGCATCTAACTGACGGATGCGGGCATGGGGCCGATGGGCAAAGACGACCTGGAGGCGTAGCATGTCGGGGCGCACGAGGTCGGCGGGATAGCGCGCCGCGCCCGTGACCTTGCCTAGCGCGTCGGGTCGAGGCGGCGAGGCGCCGATGAGCGTCTCCATGACATATCCTCTCCGATCCCTCTGATGGGTCCTCACCCTTGGCTCCTCTGCCCCGCGAGGGAAGAGGATGGTCGTTTCTGAAAGCGGTGGGCTGACGGCATCGTCGGCCCCAGCGGTGAAGCGCGGCACCGCGGGCGTGTCTAGGGCGCTATCTCTGGTTGATGACTGGCCGCCAGGACGGCATCGAGAATCTTGCGATAGCCGGTGCAGCGGCAGATATTGCCGCTGAGCGCGACCTGGACTTCCGCCAGGTCGGGGTGTGGGTGCTCTTCCAGCAGCTTGGCGCTGGCCATGAGCATGCCAGGGATGCAGTAGCCGCACTGGACCGCGCCATGCGCGATGAAGGCTCGCTGCAGCGGATGGAGGCCGCTCTGGTCGGGTGGTCCGGCGGCGGCTAGCCCCTCGATGGTGGTGATGGCGGCGCCGTGAGCCTGGGCGGCGGGCACGAGGCAGGACATGACGGCCTGGCCATCGAGCCAGACGGTGCAGGCGCCACACTCACCCTCGGCGCAGCCCTCTTTTGTGCCGGTGAGGCCAGCATCTTCGCGCACGAGATCGAGCAGTGTCTTGCCAGAAGCGGCGGTAAACGTGTATGGCTGGCCGTTGACGCGGGTGATAATGGCGCCGGAGAATGGGGCAAGACTTGCCGTTTCTGCCGGAATCACGGTTTCGAGCAGGACAGGCGCGGACATCCACCCCGCGCGCTCTTCGCCCATGGCGAGGCGGCGCAGCCCCTCGGCCACGAGCGCGGCGATGGTGGCGCGGCGGTAGCCGCCGCTGCCGCGAATGTCATCTATGGGGGCGCAGTCTTGGCTGGCGAGGCGCCCGGCCTCGGCGCGGGTGGCGGCATCCAGCCGCTTCCCTATCAGATAGGCCTCAGCGCTGGGGGCGTGGATGATGGTCGTGGCGACACAGCCCAGGGTGATGCGCGCCTCGGCAATATGGTCGTCAGCGCCCGCCAAGGTCGCGATGATGGCGACGTTGATGACTGAGATGGCCTGGGCGCGGCGTAGCCCTAGCTTGAGGAAGAGACCGCGCTGGTGGTGGGTCAGCAGGGGCACACGGATCTCGCGCAGCACCTCATTCGGCTGGAGAACGGTCTTGCGCACGCCACGGTAGAAGGCGCGTAGCGGCACGACGCGCTCGCCCGCGCGGCTGGCCAGGACAACACGGGCATCGAGGGCCATGAGGGGCGTGATGGTGTCGTTGGCGGGCGAGGCGGTGACGAGGTTGCCGGCGACGGTGGCGCGGGCGCGGATCTGTGGCGCGCCGACCTCGACACACGCCTGGGCCAGCGGCAGGGCCTGGCGCGCACAGACAGGCGAGGCGAGGACGTCGTTGTGGGTGGCGAGGGCACCCAAGCGGATCTCGCCGCTCTCCTCGCGCACGTACTTCAGCGCGCCGATGGCGGTGAGGTCAATGAGGGTGGGAGTGGGGAGGATGCCGCGGGGCAACTCGACGAGCACATCCGTACCACCAGCGACGAGCCGGGCACGACCACCATGCTCCGCGAGCAGGCGCAGCGCCTCATCCAAGCTGGCTGGCCGCAAGTAGGTCTGCCACATGCTCCGCGCTCCCCCCTCGCCAGCCGCCAGCCGCTCGTGCCTCCCCTCGCTCTATTCTACACGATGGCGCGTGGATGGCGCGGCCCTCACGCGCCCCCTGGCGCGGCCAGGAACCGCCGGATGGCGGCGTTCACCGGCGCGGGCCGCTCGTGAACCACCCAGTGCGAGCCGTCGGGGATGCGTTCGATGGTGAGGTTGGGGACATAGGCGTCGAGGCCATCAAGATTGCCCGTCAAGAGCGCCGTATCCCGCTCGCCCCAGATCACCAGTGTCGGCACGTGGACTACGAGCGCGGTGGCATCCGGTAGAAGCCCGCTAGGGTCGGGAGGCTCCTCGCCGGTCGCGGGGCCGATGCGGGCGGCGCGGTAGTAGTTCAAGCCACCGGTGAGCGCACCAGGCTGTGACCATGCGGCGATATAGGCGGCGCGGTCTTCGTTGGTCATGGGAAAGAGGTTGCCGAGGAGCGCCGCGTAGGTATTGGCTGAGAGGATGGCTTCGGCCTGTGGGCTACGGAAGACGAGCATATACTGGCTGGCCTGTTGCTGCGCTGGGTTGTCGCGTAGCTCGCGCAGGAAGATGGCGGGGTGCGGCGCGTTGATGATGACGAGCCGCTCGAGGCGCTCTGGATGGGCCATCGCGAAGGCCCAGGCGACGACGCCGCCCCAGTCGTGGCCGACGAGGACGAAGCGCCGCGCGCCGAGGGCATCGGCGAGGGCGCGCACGTCTTCGACCAGATGTGGCATGGCGTACTGTTCCAGCTCCGCTGGCTTGGATGAGAGGTTGTAGCCGCGCAGGTCAACGGCCACGGCCTGATAGTCGCGGCCAAACTCGGCCAACTGTGCGTTCCAGGCGTACCAGAACTCTGGGAAGCCGTGCAGGAAGAGCAGCAGCGGCCCCTGGCCTTCGGTGACGTAGTGCAGGCGGATGCCATTGACGTCGGCATCGTGGTGTTCGGGCATTGGGATGCTCCTCGCTTTGTTGTCGCGTTTCCGCGCATAGACGCGGGACGGCGCACCATGTTCTGGCGCGGGAGGTGTCGGCGTTTGGGACACGCCGCGCCCTGAAGAGGCGCGGGTCCTGCCGCCGGGGCACACCTAGCGCTCCTCCCATGATGCCACCAAACCGCGTCTTATGGTGTGGGAGGCGTCGGCTTGAGTAACCTGCCAGTGGGAGTGTCGCTGAATTGGCCCGCGTGATAGACGGTCTGGCCACGCACAAGGGTGCGGATGACACGCCCGCGCAGGGTG
>JADMIN010000438.1 GCA_015478575.1 Ktedonobacterales bacterium
CGTCTGGGCTGTCTGCCCTACGAGCATGGGCAGGGTTATGCTTCCACCGGTCATAGCCACTCTCCTCCTTCTCCCAGCGCGCCGAGCGCGTGGGCAAACCGGCTGTACCCGTCGGCGGCTTCGGCGAGCGCGCCCAGGTCCTTGAAAGCTCGGCACGGCGGGGCGACCAGCGTTGGGTACCCGGCCAGCTGCTCGAGCAGGTGCAGGGTCCCCAGCCCACCACGGTCGTCCCCGTCCAGGTTGATCAGGAAAGGCAGACCGCCGCTGCGCGCGTGCAGGACCAGCAGGGCCTCCAGGTGCTCCCGGCTGGCGTGGGTGCCCAGGAGCGAGACGTTGTAGAATGGGAGCTGCCACTCCAGGGAGATCACGTAATCGATCGCGCCCTCCACCACCTGGATGCCCAGCATGTTCAGGGGCCGCTCAACCGAAAGCTCCGCGCTCGCCCTGCCATAGCCCAGCAGGGGCTTGCTGAGGGGGAGGCCCAGATATTTCTTGTCGGCCAGGTAGACCTGGTGTGGAACCGGGCCTGGCAGCACGCGCCCGATGAGCCAGGTGCACTTGCCGCCGACGATCTCGGGGATGATGAGACGCCCGCCGAGCCAGTCCCGCCCGGAAGCGGTGAGCAGGCCCGCCGCCCGCGCCGCCTGCCAGAGGTGGGGCTTGCCCATGAGCTGCAGGCGGAAGCCGCCATCGTCGTAGCCCAGCATGCAGCGTTTGACCGTGCGCAGGCTCGTCCCGCGAGTCGCGAGGTAGTCCAGCACGGAGGGCGCGGAGAATATGGCGCGGTGGTAGTGCGCCATGGCAGCCGTGAGGATGGGGGCATGCTCTTCGTTGCGCGAGGGGTCGCCTCCACCCGCCCCGGCGCGTGCCACGATTTCCAGGCGGGCTCTCCCGCCAGAGGGGGCCGCTGATCTGCCGTTCCAGGCGACGGTGGCTGGGACGAGCGGCTCTCCCAGGAATCTGGCGCACGCTTCGCGCAGGGAACAGCCGTCCATCAGCCGCACGAAATCGAGGACGTCCCCGCCGTTATCGCAGCCGAAGCAGTGAAAGCGTTGGGTCTGCGTGTAGACGTTGAAAGAGGGGGTGTCATCCTCGTGGCCCGGCAGCGGGCAGTGCCCCTCCAGCCGCTTGCCATGGCCACGCAGATCCACCCCGCGCCGGCGTACCTCGTCCTCGAGGCGGACGGCTGCCTTCGCCCGCGCGATGATCTCAGAAAGCTCGCGTGCCTGCGTCATGTGCTTCCCCTCTCCTCTGCTCCGTTCAGCTGGCTGGTGTCCGAGTGGGCCGCCGCGCCCGCGCGTGTCCCCACGTGCAGGGGCCGGACGATGCTGTGGCCTTCGTGTTGGGGAGTTTGCTGCCCCTCCTTCGCTTCCCAGCGTGCCAGCTCCGCAGGGTCGGTCGAGGCCATGCGGTGCTCTCCCTCGCTCGCTTCAAAGTGGACGAAGATGCGATTCTGGTTGTTCATCATCAGCCCGTCCCCTTTGCCGCAGATGCTGATGTGGTGCTTCTGCTGCCCGGAGAGATGGAACATTTCCCCGATCAGGTCGACGGAGGAGGCTTCCTGCTTCATCAGGATCACCGTCGCGCAGTTCGCCGGGATCGTGCTCTGGCGGATCTTCTGGGGCTGCTGGAGAATGCCGATCAGTGAGAGGAAGTGCTTGCGGCTGCGCTGGAAGAGGTTCTCCAGGAAGCGCGCGCCCTCCGGGTAGTCGAGCAAGCTCTGCATTTCGTCCACGATGAGCATGCGCGGGATGCTCGATCCGAAGCTGACTGCCCAGACATGGCGAGCGATCAGGAAGTAGATGATCGCGCGCACCTCGACGTCTTGCGGCACGTAGAAGACGACCACCGGGCTGTCCATCTTGACGCTGCTCTGGCCCGAGAAGAGCCCGGAGAGGCTTCCGTCCACGTAGCGGCGCAGTCGGCTCGCCAACCCCGTCGGGTCGGGACCGCACTGCCCGCTCTCCAGCACCTCGTAGAGGTCTCGCATGGTGGGGGGCGGCAGGTGGTGCGTCGCCAGGTCGCTGGAGATCCCGGCCTGGCGGTACATCTCGAACATGCATCGGTCCAGCAGCCCCTTCTCGGCATTGGTGAGGGTCCCGGCCCCAGTGGCTGAGCGGTCCGCCAGCATGATGTCCAGCAGGGCGTGTGCATCCTGCACCGTTTCCACGAGCACGTCCGTGCGCAGGTCCTCATTGGGCGCGTAGCCGGTGCGCACGGAGGAATGTTCGCGCCTCCTGGGCAGGGCGAAGGGATTGATGTGGTGGGGCGAACCGGGGCCGAGCCGGATGTACTGCCCGTGCATGCGCGCGCACGGGCGCTGCCACTCGCCGTCGGGGTCGATGACGAAGGCCTGGAAGGGGAGGTGCTCGGGGTCCCCGTCCCAATCGCGCATGTACCTGATGTACATGCGTTCGAGGTCGCTCTTGCACTTGTAGGACTTGCCGACGCCGGGCGGCCCGAAGAGGAGCCGGTTGGCGTTGCGCTGCTCCGGGTTCCACCAATCCAGCACAACCGGCTCGCCTTCCGGCGTGATGCCCTCGAGGATCCCCTCCGGCATGATGAGGGTATTGGAGATGAAGACGAACGTGGCGACGGCCGCGCTCATGCTGGGGAGCCAGATGGTGCGCCTCAGGGGGTTGCGGCAGGTGGGCTGGCAGCAGAGGAAGGCGAGGTCCTGCTCGAAGGTCGCCGACCGCGCCACCACCAGCATGTTCGAGAGCAGTCCCATGAGGTTATCCGTGCGCTCGTCCAGTTCGCGCGGTGAGGAGCCGCGCAGCAGGATGTACATCGACGCGTCGAGCATGCGCTCTTCGCCTGATGCCACCTTGGGGACCAGCTCCTCGACATCCCCCTCGCCCACCTGCAGGTCTGGGTGCTGGAAGCTGTCCCTGCGGCGCAGCGTATTGCGCGTGCTACGTAACTGCACGCGCTTGGTGTTGAGCTGGCGGGTGGCCTGGCCCTGTTCGCAGGGCGAGTAGAAGATGGAGACCTCCAAGGGCTTCTTCACCGCCACCAGGGGCCGCATGAATCCCAGGGCCACCTGGCGCGGCAGCGCATCCACCACGATCACGCGGTTGTACTCCCCCTCGATGCACAGCGCGTCTGGCTGCAACACGACGCTGGCGGGCGCGATGAGATCGGCGAGCTGGGTGAAGTC